>CANRAQ010000022.1 GCA_947628725.1 uncultured Bacilli bacterium
GAAAAATAATATATACTATATAAGAATTTAAAAGACATTGAACTTGAGGAGTAATTTATTTAGTATTTAAAAGAGAGGGAAGATATGGTGAGAACTTCCTTAAAGAAAGATAAATGAATGTAGCAAGGGAGTTTTATTTCTGAGTTTAGTAAGAAATAGCGTTTACTGCGTTAAAGTATTAAGGTAAATTTATTTACAAATAAAGGTGGTACCACGGCTATTCGTCCTTTTTGACGGGTAGTCTTTTTATTTTCTGGGGAGGTTGATTTTATGCCATCATGGGCTATTCATATATCTATGGCAAATGAATTAAATAAGAAATTAAAATTGGATGATAATTTTATAATAGGGAATGTTTTACCTGATACTCATAATGGGCATATAGTTAAAAATGCTTCAAATATTTTTAATCATTCTATTACTCATTATAATTTTGAAGGGGTAGGTGTTCCACCTGTAAATAATTTTGAAAAATATATAGAAGATTATAATGATAAATTAAATAATCCATTGATATTAGGTGCTTTAATACATATAATTACTGATAATTATTTTAATCAATATACGAGAGAAAATCATGTTAAAATTGATAATGGTAGAAGGGTTGCAATATTAAATGATGGAAGTATATTAGAAAATGTTTTACCATGGAAAATTAAACAGAGGGATTTTCAAATATTTGCAGATTCTCTTGTAAATGAAAAAAAAGTGGGTAATGTTATAAGTATTATGGATGATACAAATAAACTTAGTAAGGATTTTAATTATCCTATTACCAAGCAAGATTTGATAAATACTGTAGATGAGATAAATCATGTAATTACTAAAAGTGAATTTGAAGAAAAACAGTATATGATGTTTACTAAAGAAGAACTTGAAAAGTTATATAATGACTGTTTAAACTATCTAGATGACATTATAGAAAACTTAAATATGAAAAATAAAATAAAGATAAAAGGAAGAGGATGATTTTATGTTAGATAAAAAATATAATCATGTTAATGTAGAAGAGGGGAAATATGAAAATTGGAAAAATAAGGGATATTTTGAATCTGGAGATTTATCTAAAAAACCTTATTCGATAGTAATACCCCCACCAAATGTAACTGGTAAATTACATTTAGGACATGCTTGGGATACAACTTTACAAGATATTATGATTCGTTATAAGAAAATGGATGGTTATGACACTTTATGGTTACCTGGAATGGATCATGCCGCTATAGCAACAGAAGCAAAAGTTGTTCAAAAGTTAAAGAATAATAAAATAAATAAGTATGAATTAGGTCGTGAAAAATTTCTAGATGAATGTTGGAATTGGACTCATGAATATTCTGAAAACATTAGAAATCAATGGGCAAAATTAGGCCTTTCTTTAGATTATAAGAAAGAAGCATTCACACTAGATGAAAATCTTACTAGGGCAGTAAAAACTGTATTTGTTAATTTATATAATGAAGGATTAATATATAGAGGAGAGCGTATTATAAATTGGGATCCGGTTGCTAAAACCGCACTTTCTAATGAAGAGGTTATATATAAAGAAGATGAGGGTGCATTTTATCATTTGAAATATTTTATTGAAGGAACAGATGAATATTTGGATGTAGCAACTACTAGACCTGAAACATTGTTTGGTGATACTGCTGTTGCAGTAAACCCTAAAGACAAAAGATATAAACATTTGATAGGCAAGAATGTAATATTACCTGTAGTAAATAAATTAATACCTATAGTAGGTGATGAACACGCGGATATGGAATTTGGTACGGGTGTAGTTAAAATTACTCCTGCACATGATCCAAACGATTTTGAAGTAGGTAATAGACATAACCTAGAAAGAGTAGTAGTAATGAATGAAGATGCTACTATGAATGAAAAGGCTTTAAAATATTGTGGACTAACTCGTGAAGAATGTAGAGAACGACTTGTAGAGGATTTAAAACAATCAGGTATTTTGATAAGTATAGAAAAAATGGTACATAGTGTAGGACATAGTGAAAGAACAGATGCCGTAGTTGAGCCTTACTTATCTAAACAATGGTTTGTTAAAATGCGTGGTCTTGCTAATAGGGTATTAGAAAATCAAAAAAATAGTAAAACTAAAGTTAATTTTGTACCTCAAAGATTTGAAAAAACTATGAATCATTGGATGGAAATAACTTATGACTGGTGTATATCTCGTCAACTTTGGTGGGGTCACAGGATACCTGCTTGGTATAAAGGGGATGAAATATATGTTGGAATGGAAGCACCTAAAGAAGATGGATGGGTTCAAGATAACGATGTTTTAGATACATGGTTTTCTAGTGCATTATGGCCTTTTGCAACTATGGGTTGGCCAAATAAAACAGAGGATTTAAATAGATATTATCCAAATGATGTACTTGTTACAGGATATGATATTATACCTTTTTGGGTAAATAGAATGGTTTTCCAAGGATTAAAATTTACGGATGTTAGACCATTTAAAGATTGTTTAATACATGGACTTATTCGTGATAAAGAAGGAAGAAAAATGAGTAAATCACTTGGAAATGGTGTAGACCCTATGGATGTAATAGATACATATGGTTGTGATGCATTAAGATATTTTTTAGCAACATCATCTGCTCCAGGTATGGATCTTAGATATGATGAAGAAAAAGTAAAAAGTACATGGAATTTTATAAATAAATTATGGAATGCTTCAAGATTTGTTCTTATGAATATTGAAGATTTAAATGATAAAAATTATACATTAGAAAATTTAACTATATCAGATAAATGGATTTTAAATAAATTAAATAATTTAATTAAATTATGTAGGCGTCATATGGAAAAATATGAATTTAATGTAGTTGGCTCAAATGCATATTCATTTATTTGGGATGACTTTTGTGATTGGTATATAGAATTATCTAAACATAATATGAATTATACTACAAAAAGTGTATTATTATATACTCTTACATGTATATTAAAAATACTTCATCCTTTTATGCCATTTGTAACAGAAGAAATATATACTAAATTACCAATAAAAGAATCTGAATCTATAATGATTTCTACTTATCCAAAATATGATAAGAATTTAGAATTTGATGTAAAATTAGATTATACATTAGATTTAATAACTAAAATAAGAAAAATAAAATTAGAAAATAATATAAAAGAATATTATATATATTATGACAAACTAGAAAATATAGATATATTATGTAATATTTTAAAATTAGATAAAACTAATTTTATAAAAGAAAAGAATAATTTAAATGAAATAGTTATAGATAAAAATGTTAGTTTAATTTATGATGGTAGCGAAAATTTAGAAAAAGAAATAGAAAATCTAAAAAAAGAAAAAGAAAGACTTGAAAATAGTATACAAAGAAGAGAGAAATTACTTTCTAATGAAAACTATGTATCAAAGGCTCCAAAGAATATAGTAGAGCAAGAAAGAAAGAATTTAGAAACAGAAAAAGAAAATTTATCTGCAATATGTTCTAAGTTAAATATATAGAGATGAAATTGAATCATCTCTTTTTGTATAAAATATTTTAATAATGTCATAATTATGATATAATGATAAAGGTGATAAAGATGGATAATATAGATAGCAGAATAGATGAACTTATAAAAATATTAAATAAAGCAAGTTACGAATATTATACATTAGATAGTCCAACTATAACTGATCAGGAATATGATAGTTATATGGATGAACTTATAAAATTAGAAACACAAAATCCATCTAAAGTAAGACCAGATTCTCCTACAGTAAGAATAGGTGGACAAATAATTTCATCATTTGAAAAAGTGACACACGAAGTACCTATGATGAGTTTAGGAGATATTTTTAATGAAGAAGAGATAATAGAATTTGATGATAGAGTAAAAAAAGTAGTAGAAAAACCAGAATATGTATGTGAACTTAAAATAGATGGTTTAAGTGTATCAATAATATATGAAAAAGGTAAATTAGTAAGAGCGGCAACTAGAGGAGATGGAACAGTTGGAGAAGATATAACTCACAATGTTAAAACAATAAAAAATGTTCCATTATCTTTACCACAGGATATAGATATTGAAGTTCGTGGAGAAATATATATGCCTAAATCTTCTTTTATTAAATTAAATGAAGATAGAATTAAAAAAGGTGAAAAAGAATTTGCTAATCCTAGAAATGCAGCGGCTGGTTCTGTAAGGCAATTAGATAGTAAAATTTCAGCAGAAAGAAATTTATCTACATTTATGTATCACATACCACTTCCAGATATGTACAATTTAAAAACACAATATGAATCATTAGAATTTATGAAAGATTTAACTTTTACTGTAAATCCTAATATAGTTAAAGTTGATAATATAAAAGATTTATTAAAATATATAAATTATTGGCAAGAACATAGAAATGAATTACCATATGAAATAGATGGTATCGTAATAAAGGTTAATAGTTATGTAGATCAAAGAAAATTAGGTGTAACGGCTAAAACTCCAAAATGGGCAATAGCATATAAATTCCCTGCTGAAGAAGTTTTAACTAAAATAAAAGATATAGAACTATGTGTTGGAAGAACAGGTAAAATTACTCCTAGAGCAGATTTAGATCCAGTTCGTCTTCAAGGTAGTGTAGTTAGAAGTGCGACATTAAACAATCAAGAATATATAAAAGAAAAAGATATAAGAATTGGTGATGTAGTATCTATTAGAAAAGCCGGAGATGTAATACCAGAAGTAGTAGAAGTAAAATTTGATAGAAGAACTGGCGATGAAAAACCGTTTGAGATGATAGAAAATTGTCCAATATGTGGTACAAAATTAGTAAAAAAAGAAAATGAAGTAGCGTATTTTTGTTTAAATAAAAATTGTGATGCAAGAAAAATAGAATCACTTATACATTTTGCTTCTAGAGATGCGATGAACATAGAAGGCTTTGGTGAAAGAATAGTAGAAGACTTCTATAATATGGGATATTTAAATGATGTAAGTGACTATTATACTTTATATAAACATAAAGAGGCTTTAATGGAATTAGAGGGATTTGGAGAAAAAAGTATAAATAATTTACTTGAAAATATAGAAAAAAGTAAATCTAATTCTATTGAAAGATTAATATTTGCTTTAGGAATAAAGCATATAGGTAAAAAGACAGCAGAGGTACTATGTGAAAGATATGGTACTTTAGATAATA
Organism: uncultured Bacilli bacterium; assembly: GCA_947628725.1. Lineage (GTDB taxonomy): Bacteria > Bacillota_I > Bacilli_A > RF39 > UBA660 > UMGS1613. Next base: position 5,174 of record CANRAQ010000022.1, read on the forward strand.
TAATAAATTCAAATATAGATGATTTAAATAGTATACCTGATATAGGTGAAATCTTATCTAAAAGTATAAGAGATTACTTTGATAATCCATCTAATATAGAATTGATAAATAAATTAAAAAGTTATAATTTAAATACAAATTATATAGCAAAGAAAAAAGAGATTAATGAATTATTTAAAGATAAGACATTTGTACTTACTGGTACTTTAGAAAGTATGTCTAGAGGAGAGGCAAAGGAATTAATTAAAACATTAGGTGGTAAAAATACTGATTCAGTAAGTAAAAACACAGATGTAGTTATAGTAGGTTCATCCCCAGGAAGTAAATATGACAAGGCAAAAGAACTTGGAATTACTGTATGGGAAGAAGATGAATTTTTAAAGAATGTAAGGAGATAAGTATGATTGAGTGGGAAGGATTTAAAGGAACTAAATGGCAAAATGAAATAGATGTCAATGATTTTATAATAAATAACTATAAAGAATATAGAGAAGATGAAAGTTTTTTAACTGGCATAAGCAAAAAAACAAGTAAAGTTTGGGATAGATGTAAAAAACTATTAGAAAAGGAAGCTATAAGTGGAGTTTTAGATGTAGAAACTTATATAATGAGTGGTATAGATAATTTTGAACCAGGTTATATAAGTAGATCTAATGAAGTTATAGTTGGGCTTCAAACTGATGAACCACTTAAAAGAATAGTAAACCCTTATGGTGGAATGAGAATGGTTGAAAAATCATTAGAATCATATGGATTTCATTTAGAGAAAGATATAGAAAAAAACTTTAAAGAATTTAGAAAAACACATAATGATGGAGTATTTGATGCATATACAGATGAAATAAGACTTGCTAAACATAATCACTTAATAACAGGACTACCTGATGCATATGGAAGAGGTAGAATAATAGGTGACTATAGGCGTTTAGCGCTTTATGGAGCAGATTATTTAATAGAACAAAAGAAAAAAGATAAAGCATCATTAAATAATATTTGTGATGTAAGTGTAATTCAATTAAGAGAAGATATAAGTGAACAAATTAAGGCACTAGAACTAATTAAAAAAATGGCATCAAGATATGAATTTGATGTATCTAGACCTGCTAAGAATGCTAAAGAGGCTATACAATGGACTTATTTTGCGTATCTAGCAGCAGTAAAACAAAATAACGGTGCAGCAACTAGTATTGGTAGAAATTCTACATTCTTTGATATTTATATAGAAAGAGATATAGAAAAATCTATATTGACTGAACAAGAAGCACAGGAATTAATAGACCAATACATAATAAAATTAAGATTAGTAAGACACTTAAGAACTCCTGAATATAATGAGTTATTTGCAGGTGATCCAACATGGGTTACAGAGTCTATAGCAGGAATGATGGATGATACACAATCATTAGTAACTAAATCATCTTTCCGTGTATTAAATACTTTAAATAATATTGGTGAATCTGCAGAACCAAACTTGACAGTTTTATGGAGTAAAAAACTTCCTCAACCATTTAAGAGGTTTGCATCTAAAATGTCAATTAAGACACATACTTTACAATTTGAAAATGATGATATAATGAGACCAATATATGGTAATGATTACGCTATTTCATGTTGTGTATCTGCATTATCTTTAGGAAAACAAACACAATTTTTTGGGGCTAGAATCAACTTTGTAAAGGTACTACTATATGCGTTAAATGGTGGTAGAGATGAAATAACAGGTGATCTTGTAATAGATGGAATAGACCAAATAGAAGGAGAATACTTAAACTCAAATGAAGTTTTAAAACAATTTGATAAAGTATTAAAAAAGACAGTAAAAATATATATAGATGCATTAAATATCATACATTATATGCATGATAAATATGCTTATGAAAGTAGTCAAATGGCATTTATAAATACAAATCCTGAATATTTAATGGCTTTTGGTCTTGCAGGAGTTTCAATAGTATCTGACTCATTTTCTGCAATCGAATATGGTCATGTAAGAGTTAAAAGAGATGAAAGAGGTATTACTAATTCATTTGACATAGAATTTGACTATCCAAGATATGGAAATAATGATGATAAAGTAGATGCAATAGCAGTTAATTTAGTAAAAAGAGTGTATAGGGAATTAAAGAAATATCCTCTATATAAAAACGCTATACCAACACTTTCATTATTAACTATTACATCTAATGTAATGTATGGAAAACATACAGGTGCTACTCCAGATGGAAGAAAGGCTAATATACCATTTTCACCTGGTGCAAACCCAACACAAGGAGCCGATAAGTCAGGTGCACTTGCTTCACTTGCTTCTGTAGCAAAAATACCTTATAAAGATTGTTGTCAAGATGGTATCTCTAATACATTTTCTATAATTCCAGATTCTCTTGGTAAAGATGAAAATACGAGAATAGAAAATTTAGTTAAAATATTAGATGGATATTTTGCTAGCAAAGGACATCATTTAAATGTAAATGTTTTAGAAAAACAATTATTAGTAGATGCTATGAACAATCCAAGTAAGTATCCAAATCTTACTATAAGAGTTTCAGGTTATGCAGTAAACTTTAATAAACTTACTCGTGAACAACAAGAAGAAGTTATAAGTAGGACTTTCCATGAAAGCATTTAAAGAAGGATATATTCATTCAATCGAAACGATGGGGCTTGTAGATGGACCAGGTATTAGAATAGTAATTTTTATGCAAGGATGTCCACTTAGATGTATATTTTGCCATAATCCAGATACTTGGACACCAATATCTAGTACGAAGAAGACTTCTAAAGAGATAGTAGATCAAATAAGAAAATATAGACCATTTATAGAAAAAGATGGTGGTGTTACATTTTCAGGTGGTGAGCCATTATTTCAATCAGAATTTTTATTAGAATGTTTAAAATTATGTAAAAAGGCAGGAATACATACATGTCTAGATACATCTGGTTGTGGTTATGATAAAAAATATTTAGATGAAATATTAAAGTATACAGATTTAGTTATATTAGATATAAAAGCAATAACAACTGATGGATATAAAAAAATTACAGGTAATAAAATGGATATGTTTAATTACTTCAAAGATAAAGTAAAAGAACATAAAAATAAACTATGGTTAAGACAAGTAATAATTCCTTCAATCAATGATAATGAAACTTATATAAAAGATTTAAAAAACTATATTAACCAGTTTGATAATGTAGAAAAAGTAGAACTTTTACCATATCATGATATGGGAGTATCTAAATATAAGAAACTAGGTATTAAATATAAACTTTTAGATACACCACCTATGGATAAAGAAAAATGTATGAAATTACAAGAATTATTAGAAAAAGAAGTTACAAAAAATTAACTTCTTTTTCTATTGTATGGTATAATTAAATATAGTGAGGGATAACATGATAAGATATAATCCAAAAATAGATGAAGGTTTAAATAATTCTCAAATAAATAATAGAATAAAAAATGGATATATAAATTCTAATAGTGAAGTTAAAACTAAAACTATAGGACAAATTATATTTTATAATATTTTTACATTATTTAATATGCTAAATCTTGGTTTAGGGCTATTGATATTCTTTGTAAAATCGTATAAAAATTTACTATTTTTGGGGGTTGCTACATGTAATACTTTAATAAGTATTATTCAGGAAATTAGATCTAAAAGAGAAATAGATAAATTATCTATCATTTCTAGTATAAAAGCAAATGTAATAAGGAATGGTAAAAGTCTTGTAATAGATATAGATAAAGTCGTTTTAGACGATATAATAGTATATAAAAGAGGTAATCAAGTAATTGCCGATTCTATAATTTTAGATGGTAGTGTAGAAGTAAACGAATCATTACTTAGTGGAGAAGAAAATTCTATTATAAAAAGTACTGGTAGTACACTTTATTCTGGTAGTTTTATAGTAAGTGGTAAAGCAGTTGCAAAAGTAGATAAAGTTGGTAAAGATAACTATGCTTCTAAAATAACTAATGAAGCAAAATATATTAAAAAAATTAATTCAGAAATAATGAAAACTTTAACTAAAATAATAAAAATAATATCATTTATAATTATTCCACTTGGACTTATACTTTTTTTAAGACAATATAATATAGATAAAAATTTAACAGATTCAATAGTAAATACCGTAGCGGCAATAATAGGTATGATCCCTGAAGGACTTATCTTACTTACTAGTACAGTACTTGCCGTAAGTGTTATAAGATTATCTAAAAAAAGAGTATTAATTCAACAACTTTATTGCATAGAAACATTAGCGCGTGTAGATACAGTATGTTTAGATAAAACAGGTACTCTTACAGAAGGTAAGATGGAAGTAGAAGATGTAGTACCACTATCAAAAAAATATGATTACGAAACTATATTATCTGCACTTTCTAAAGAATTAGATGACGATAATGAGACTATGAAAGCAATAGGTAAAAAGTTTAATAAAAATACTAATTATACTTGTATAAAAGTAGAACCATTTTCATCAGAAAAAAAATATTCTAGTGTAGAATTTAAAGAAGGTAAATTTATATTAGGTGCCCCTGAAATATTAGATAAATCAGATGAAATGAAAAAATTAATCGATAAGTATTCTAATTATAGAGTAGTATTGCTTAAAGATGAGAAACATAATATAGCGTTAATATTACTTAACGATAAGATAAGAACCAAGGCAGAATCTACGTTAAATTATCTAAAAAAAGAAGGAGTAGATATAAAGATAATAAGTGGTGATAGTGAAAAAGTAATAACTAGAATTGCTAAAAGACTTAACTTTGATGATATAAGATGTATAGATATGTCAGTAAATAATACAAATATGAATGAACAAATAGTAGAAAATTACAATATATTTTGTAGAGTATCTCCTATGCAGAAAAAAAGTTTAATTAAAGCATTAAAAAATAATGGACATGTTGTTGCTATGACAGGAGATGGAGTAAATGATGTTTTAGCACTAAAAGAAGCAGACTGTAGTATAGCCATGGCAAGTGGTTCAGAGGCTGCTAGAAATGTTTCAGAACTCGTATTACTTAATTCTAATTTTGATTCTATACCTAAAATAGTAGAAGAAGGTAGAAGGACCATAAATAATATAGAAAGATCAGCATCATTATTCTTAACTAAGACAATATATTCAATTCTACTTGCAGTAATATTTATGATTATACCTATGAATTATCCTTTTCAACCAATACAATTTAGTTTATTAAGTTCACTTACTATAGGTATACCTGCATTTATACTTGCACTAGAGCCTAATAGAGATTTAATAAAAGGAAATTTCTTCTTAAATGTATTAAAAAAATCTTTACCGGGTGGATGTTCAGTAGTTATAAATGTAATATTAGTTATAATATTTTCAAAAATATTTAATGTAAGTATAGATGAAATATCAACTATAGCAGTAATATTAGTAGCTATAGTAGGATTTCTATTACTATTTAGAATATGTCATAAATTTAATACTATTAGAAGAATATTATTTATAACATTGATTATTATCTTTTTAAGTTGTATTATAGGATTACATAATTTATTTGAAATGGTTTTATTAAAACCTATATATTTAATATTTATAACATTTGTATTTGTTTTAGATATAGGATTATTTGATTTTTTATCTAACTTGACAGAGAAAAAATTATTTAAATATAAAGATAAATTAGTTAAGTAGGAGGAGTTATGAGTTTTATTGCCATTTTATTAACACTTTTTGTTGGATTATTTATACTTATAGGTAGTATATGTGGTATATATACAAAAAACAATAAAAAGTTAACTGACTTTAGTATATCCATTGCATTTGGTGTATTAATAGGACTAAGTATATTAGAAATATTGCCAGAGGCATTTGGAATATTAAACGAACAATTAGGAGTGTTTAGAGGAATATGTAGTTTAATAGTGTTAATATTAATAGGTATAATTATACTAAAAATATTAGATATATTTGTACCATTCCACGAACATGAGCAACATCACAATCATAAGCATAAAAGTGAAGAATGTCATAATTCTCATCTTCACCATATAGGTATAGTTTCATCTATTGCTATAATGATACATAACATAATAGAGGGTATGAGTTTATACATAATAACTAAAGGAAATATAGTATCTGGTATTCTTCTGTTCTTTGGTATAGGACTACATAATATACCTATGGGATTAGTAATATCATCTACACTTATAAGTTCAAAATATTCAAAGAAAAAAGTACTTAATTTGAGTTTAATAGTATCAATTTCTACTTTTATTGGTGGACTTATAATGCTTATATTAGGTGGAATAAACGAACTTGCTGAAGGAATATTATTATCTCTTACATTAGGTATGACTATATATATTTCTATATTTGAATTACTTCATCAAATATACCATTCTAAAGATAAAAAAATATGCAAAACGGGCATAGTTATGGGATTAATATTACTTTTAATAAGTTTACTTATAAGTAATGTAGTAGTACAGTGAAAGATGTTTAATTGCATCTTTTTCTTTTACGAAAATGGGTATATAATTAAGTTGGTGATAATATGAATATAATTATGCATATAGATGTTAACAACGCTTTTTTATCATGGACAGCTGTAGATTTATTAAATAATGGATATAACCTAGATATAAGAAATATTCCATCTATAATAGGTGGAGATGAATCTAAAAGACATGGGATAGTTCTTGCTAAAAGCCCAGTTGCTAAAAGGTATGGAATTAAGACAGCAGAAACTATCAGAGAAGCTAAAAGAAAATGCAATAATTTAAAAATATATTCACCTAATTATACATTGTATAAAAATATGTCTAATAGTTTATTTAAATTAATATATAACTATACTCCAGACATAGAAAAATTAAGTATAGATGAGTGCTTTATAGACTATACAAAAATAAAAAATTTATATGGAGATCCTATAAAATTCGCATATAAACTAAAAAAAGAAATAAAAGAAAAATTAGGTTTTACTGTAAATATTGGTATAGCAAACAATAAATTGTGCGCTAAAATGGCAAGTGATTTTACAAAGCCTGATAGAGTACATACACTATTTGATGATGAAATAGTAAATAAAATGTACCCATTAAATATAGAAGAATTATATGGAGTAGGAAAAAGTACTAGTAAAAAATTAAGAGAGTTAAATATAAATACTATCGGTGATCTTGCAAATGCAGATTATAATATGTTATATAAATATTTTAAAAATCAGACATATAGATTAATAATGAGCGCTAAAGGAATAGACGATAGTTTAGTTAAAACAAAAAGGGATGAGGCAGAAGGTATAAGTAATTCTATTACTACAATTTATAACTTAAATAATTTAAATGATATATATAAAACATTATATCCATTAGTTGAAAAAGTATCTATTACACTTAGGAAAAAAGAAAAATATGCTTTATTAGTAGGTGTAACATTAAAAGATAAAAATTTTAAAACATATTCACACCAAAGAAAACTAAAAAATCCAACAAGCAATACTGATGAAATATTTTCTGTAGCAAAAGAACTTGTTAAAGAATTATGGGATGGAGAAGGAGTAAGATTAGTTGGAGTATCATTAGGTAAATTAACTAATTCTAAAAGTTTTCAATTATCTATCTTCGAAGATGTAAAAGATGTAGAAAAATTTGATGAATTAGATAAAGTGGTAGATAAACTTAAAGAAACATACGGAAGCAATATAATACTAAAGGCATCACAGATAAAAAATGAAAAATAAATTTGAAAATTTGTTGAATATTGTCATATAAAATAGTATAATTTAATTAGGTGATTTAAATGATATGGATTTGGTTAGGCATAATTTTATTTTTAACTCTTATAGAGGTATCTACAGTAAACTTAGTTACAGTTTGGTATATTGCTAGCGCTATTGTGGCTATGATTTTATCTATATTTGTAGATAGTTATTTTATACAATTTTTAGTTTTCGTTGTTCTTGGAACAATATTACTTTTAACGACTAGAGATTATTTAGTAAAATTAATTGGACATAATCAGGTTAAAACTAATTTAGATAGAGTTATAGGTATGGAAGCTATCGTTACTCAAGAAATAAATAAAAATAAACCTGGAGAAGTATTTGTAGATGGTAAAAGATGGACTGCAATATCTGGAAAGAAGATTAAGGTTGATAGTACTGTAAAAGTACTTGAGATAAATGGAGTAAAATTAAAAGTTGAGGAGGTAAAAGATTAATGGGAATTTTAATTATTATTCTAATTATAGTTGGAGTTTTAGTAATACCTAATATTAAAATAGTTCCACAAGCTCGTGCATATGTAATTGAAAGGGTAGGTTCGTATTTTCAAACATGGTCTAATGGATTACATATAAAAATACCATTTTTAGATCGTGTAGCAAATCAAGTTTCATTAAAAGAAATTGTAAAAGATTTCGCACCACAACCAGTTATAACAAAAGATAATGTAACTATGCAAATAGATACAGTTGTTTATTTCCAAATAACTGATCCTAAACTATACACATATGGAGTTGAAAATCCAATAAATGCGATTGAAAATTTAACTGCAACGACACTTCGTAACATAATAGGAGAATTAGAATTAGATCAAACTTTAACATCTAGAGATATAATAAATGCTAAAATGCGTACTATACTTGATGAAGCAACAGACCCATGGGGAATAAAAGTAAATAGAGTAGAAGTAAAAAATATAATTCCACCACGTGATATTCAAGAAGCAATGGAAAAACAAATGCGTGCTGAACGCGAAAGGCGTGAAAAAATTCTTCAAGCAGAAGGAGAAAAGAAATCTGCAATATTAATTGCTGAAGGAGAAAAAGAAAGTGCTATACTTAGAGCAGAAGCTAAAAAAGAAGCACAAATTAAAGAAGCAGAAGGTGAAGCAGAGGCTTTACTAAAGATGAAAAATGCAGAAGCAGAAGGAATAAAAATAATTAAGGAATCAAGTCCTGACCAAAAAATAATTACTTTAAAAAGTTTAGAAGCATTGAAAGAAATTGCAAATGGAAATTCAACTAAGATAATAGTTCCATCAGATTTACAAAATATTGCAACTTTAGGAACTACAATAAAAGAAATGATGAAAGATGGAAAATAGATTTCAATATTTTAAAAATATAATTAAAGTATTAATTTGGCCTATTATATTTGTAATAGGTCAATTTTTAATACAATATATATTTGCCGTAATTTTCAATGTTACACATAAAGGTAATTTATCTGATTCTGAATTTTTAAAGTATATGGAAACAAATGAATATATAGAGAAATTAAGTAATTATATCGATTCTAAAGTACTTATAATATCACTTATAACATTTGTAATATTTATTCCAATATTCTATTTTAGATATAAAAAATATATAACTAGAAATAACTATAAAGTAAAAAATATATTTGAACCTATATTATTTGGAATAACAATATCATTAATATTTAATATAGTTATGTATGGTTTAAGTAATTTAACTAGTTTTGTAAATTTTAATGTTAGTAAATTACCAATAATTAAACAAGTTATATGTTCAGGAATTTGTGGACCTATATTAGAAGAATTAATATTTAGAGGAATAGTATATAATAAATTAAAAGAATTTAATAAGCCAATGACTGCTATAATTCTTTGTAGTTTAATATTTACATTATTTCATTTAGATTTAATAAATGCTATATATGCTTTTGGAGTAAGTTTCATGTTTATATATTTATATGAAAAATATAAAACTTTAAAAGCACCAATGATTATGCATATTTCTTTAAATACTACTATAATATTATGCGCAAATTTAATAATAAAAAATAATATAATTATAAATGCAAGTTTATTTCTAGTAAGTATAATAATTTTATTAATATTAAAAAAATTCATAAAATATGAATAAATATAAAAATATTACATAGTATAATAATGTCAACGGTAATGTTGACATATAGGGCTAATTTATTTAGTCCTTT
>CANRAQ010000023.1 GCA_947628725.1 uncultured Bacilli bacterium
GCTGGTAACCTTAGATTTAGAGGTAAAAATCCAAATAATTATGTAACATTCAATAATGAAACATGGAGAATAATAGGCATTGTTGATGGTCACTTAAAATTGATAAAAGATGATGCTATAGGTGAATTACAATGGGATAATAATGAAAAAAGTCAATGGATAAATTCAAGTTTACAAAACTATTTAAACAATGAATATTATAAAAATATAAATACAACATATAAAGATATGATAAATTTATCAAATTGGAACATAGGTAGCGTAAGTGCTGATGATAGAGATAATGCTACAATAGATAAAATGGAAAATTTAGTAGCAAAAGAAAAACTTGAAGTATTTGAGTCATACATAGGATTATTAAATTTAAGTGATTATGGATATGCAGCTGACATATCATGTAAAGAAAATTTGTATGGTTATAATAATTGCTCAAACTCGAATTGGTTATTTAATGCAAAAATTCAATGGTTATTAAATACTACACTAACCGATGTATATACAATAAGAGATGATGGTAGTGTAAAATATAATTCTTCTCCAAACAAATATTTAGTACGTCCAGTTGTTAATTTAAAAACTGATGTAAGAATAGAAAGTGGTACAGGTAAAAAAGATAATCCATATAAATTAGAATATCATAAAGACCCAGTATCATTTGAAACTGATGATTGGCCTACAATAGCGTATAATGTAAGAGAAGGAAATATAGATAAATACACAGTAGGAGCAACAAAACAAGTAGATTTAGGAGAACTTGGAGTACATACACTTCGTATAGCAAACAAAACTACACCTAGTGAATGCAAAAAAGAAGGATTTTCACAAACTGCATGTGGATTTGTAATAGAATTTGCGGATATAATAAATAATCAACAAATGAATGCAACGGATACAAATGTTGGTGGATGGAATGACAGTGCATTAAGAGGATATTTAAATGATACAATATATAAAGCATTAACAAAGGAAATAGGAGATATAATAATAGATACATATGTAGTATCAGGACATGGTCTAGATGATAATAATAATCAAAATTTCACTAGTACAGATAAACTATATTTATTGTCAACACATGAAGTATGGGAAAATGAATCAGATAGTCAAATTAAATATGATACAGCATGGAATAATACAAGACAATTAGGTTATTATAATGATTTAAAAGTAACAACAAATAATTACGAAGGCGCTATAAAAAAATACTATGATGACAGTGCAATCATATGGTGGCTCCGTTCATCTCATTCCAATAGTAATAGAACTTTTTACACAGTGAATGATAATGGTTCTAGTTACTATAGTATAACTCTTGAAAATCATGGAGTATCACCAGCATTCAGAATAGGATAAATATTAAATTATAAATAAAAATATTGATAAGGATGATTTTATGTTAAATAAGAAATATAATCATATTAAGGGATTTACTTTAATTGAACTTTTAGGAGTTATATTGATATTATCACTTTTATTAATAATAGTTTTTCCAAATATTATTAATTTAGTAAAAAATACAAATGATAATATAGATTCTACTAGTGAAAAATTAATTTTTAATGCTACTGAATTATATATGAAAGATAATAGTGATTATTATAAAACTGGTGGAAAATATTGTATAAATATAGAAGATTTAGTTCAAGAAGATTATATAAGATCACCATTACAATATAAAGAATCAGATGACATTACTGAAGATAAAAGTGTATTAGTAAGTTATAAAAATAATGAAAATATATATGAGATAATTGATAGATCTAAATGTAAAGATAGTATTGCTGAAATAAATTCAAAATTAAGTAGTGATGAAACTGAAATTTTTATAGATGATAATGGCAATGTTAGATTTAGAAGTAAAAATCCAAATAATTATGTAACATTCAATAATGAAACATGGAGAATAATAGGTATTGTTGATGGACATTTAAAGTTGATAAGAAATGAAAGTGCAGCAGTTAAGCAATGGGATGCTGATAATTCAAATGATTGGACAAAATCAAGTTTAATGAAATATTTAAATCCAAAAGATGTTTCAAAAGCAGAAACCGATGGAGAATATTGGAGTAATTTAACTCTTGAAGCAAAGTATATGATAGAAAAAATAGAATGGAATTTAGGGGGATTTACTTCAAACAGCACTAATACAAATAATATAAAAACATTAGAAGCATATACAAAGGAAAGAGAAAATGTATCATATAATAATCAACCAACAACATGGGAAGGATATGTAGGATTAATGTATCCAAGTGATTATGGATATGCGGCAAGTGAAGAGTGTATGATAAATAAAGTTTTATATCAGTATAATGATGAAGCATGTAAATCAAGCAATTGGCTATATATAGGTATTCATGAATGGACACAGTCATCTGATTCATACTATTCTGCCTATGTGTGGTATGTGGATGCTACGGGCATGTTGAATTATGCCAACAACGCTCGTACTAGTAATGTGCGCCCAGTTGTCAATCTAAAATCAACAGTAAAATTTATAGATGGAGATGGAACATCTGATAAACCATATCAATTAGCCATGTAATAATTGAAATCTATGTAAAATATTCATAGATTTTTTCTCTATAATTTATATTAAGAATTGTATTTGAATATAATTATGGTATAATAAAGTAGGTGATTAGATGAAAATAGTTATAAGTGCTGGAGGTACAGGTGGACATATTTATCCTGCATTAGCTATTATAAATAAAATTAAAGAGATGGAACCTAAAAGTGAATTTTTATATATTGGGACTCATAATCGTATGGAAAAAGATATAATTCCTAAATATAATATACCTTTTAAGTCTATTGAGATATATGGATTTAATAGAAAAAATTTATTAAAGAATTTTAAGACTATTAAATGTTTAATTAATGCAAAAAAAGAATGTAAAAAAATTATAAAAGAATTTAATCCTGATATAGTTATAGGTGTTGGGGGATATGTTACATATCCAGTTATTACTTCAGCACATAGTCTTGGAATTAAGACTTTTATACATGAGCAAAATAGTGTAGCAGGTAAGGCTAATTTATCTTTAGCGCGTATAGTAGATTTAATAGGTGTATCATTTAAATCTAGTATGAGTGAATTTCCTAAAGAAAAAACTATATTTACAGGTAATCCATGTAGTGAAGATGCTATAAAGAAACCTGCAATGAATAAATCTGAATTTGGATTAAGTAAAGATAAAAAATTAGTTTTATTTGTAATGGGTTCACTTGGTTCAAGTAAAGTTAATGATTTTCTAGTTAAGACTATGTCATTATTTAATAATAAAGATTATGAAATACTTTATGTAACTGGAAATAATGATTATAAGGAAATATCTAAAAAGAAATTTCCAAATAATGTTAAAGTAGTTCCTTATATAGAAAATATGACTAGAATAATGAAAAATACTGATTTAATAGTAACTCGTGCAGGAGCATCTACATTAAGTGAGATAATTGCGCTTGATTTACCTTCAATTTTAATACCTAGTCCTTATGTACCTAATAATCATCAATATAAAAATGCATTAGATTTAGTAAATAATAAGTGTGCAGTGATGATAGAAGAAAAAGATTTAAGTGGAGATATATTAGTTAAAAAGATAGATGAAATATTTAATACACCTAATGAATTAAATAATATGAAGAAAAATTTTAAAGATTTAAAAGTTGAAAATAGTGCGACTATTATTTACAACAATATAAAAAATCTTGTAGATGGGAAATAATATGAATATAGTTTTAGAAATAAAAAATTTACATATTGGTAAAGTTATTACTAATAAGGCATTAAAAGATTATACAACATATAAAGTTGGTGGTATGCCTATTTGTATTACTATACCAGATGGAATTAATGAATTAATCAAATTACTAAAATATCTTAGAAGAAACAATATAAAATATATGATTTTAGGTAATGGATCTAATGTTATTTTTAATGATTCAGGATATAATGGAGTAATAATAAAATTAGATAATTTTAATGATTTAAAAATACATAAAAATAAAGTATATGTAGGTGCAGGTTATATGTTAAATAAACTTGCAATGAGATTATGTAGATTAGGATATACTGGATTAGAGTTTGCAACAGGTATTCCAGGAACTGTAGGTGGGGCTATATATATGAATGCTGGAGCCTATAAAAGTGATATGGGATATGTCGTTGAAAAAGTTAAGGTTTTAACTCCAAATTATGAGATTATAGAATTAAGTAATGATGAAATGAATTTCCATTATAGAACATCATTTTTAATGAAAAATAAGGATTATATTTGTTTGGGGGCTACTATAGTATTATTAAATGGTAATCCTGATGTAATAATGGAAATAGTTAATGAAAGAAAGAAAAGAAGATTAGAAACACAACCTTTAGAATATCCAAGTGCTGGATCTGTATTTAGAAATCCAACTAATGATTTTGCTGGTAGACTAATAGAAGAAATAGGTTATAAAGGCAAAAGCATAGGTGGCGCTAAAGTAAGTGAAAAACACGCTAATTTTATAATAAATACTGGAAACGCAAAAGGTGAAGATATTAAAAAATTAATAAACGATGTAAAAGGTAAAATAAAAGATAAATATAATATCGAATTAAAAGTTGAACAAGAATTTATAGAATAGGTGATAATATGGCTAAAACTAAAAAAAAGAAAAGGAAGTTAAATAAAAAAAGATTTTTTATATTTCTACTTATTTTTTTGATTTTAGTTTTATTCATATATAAAATATTTAATACTAATATTAAAAATATATATGTATTAGACAATGAATTTTTAACTGATCAAGAAATAATTGATTTAGCCAAATTAAAAGATTATCCTAAAAGTATTAATAATTTATCTTATACTATAGAAAAAAGATTAGAAAAGAATAAATATATAATATCTGCTAAAGTAAAAAAAAGAAATTTTATAAGTAAAGTATATATATATGTTAAAGAAAATTATCCATTGTTTTATTATCAAGTAGATAATAAAACTATCTTATATAATGGAAAACCAACTACTGATAAATTTAGTGTACCTACTGTTATAAATCAAATTCCAAATACTGTTTATGATGAATTTTTAGAAAAAATGTCTAAAGTAGATAAAACTATATTAGATAGAATGTCTGAAATAAAGTATTCTCCAAATGAAGTAGATATAGAAAGATTTTTTGTACTTATGAATGATGGAAATTATGTATATTTAACATTAAATAAGTTTTTATCTATAAATAAATATTTGGATATAATTGAATCTTTTGATAATAAAAAAGGTATATTATATTTAGATAGTGGTGAATATTTTGATGTATTTGATTAAAGTTTAAACGATATCGTAATGATATTGTTTTTAATTGGTTGAACTATTAAATATGTCTTGACAATATCCAATATTTAGTGTAGAATGGTGGGTAACATAATTATAATACGCCGTAGGATATTAGTTAGGAGGTCATATGGAAGATGAATTAAGGCACTTATCAGATACGCTAGATAAGTATGATGAAGTAATTGATGATTCAAGATTAAAACTAAGTAACTTAAAGAATTTATACAAAAGTGATTATGATGCAATGTTAGAAGAAAAATTTAAATTAGAAGGGGAAATAAAATCTATTGAAAGGGCAAAAAATTCTCCATATTTTGCTAGAATAGATTTTGAAAGTAATACAAATAAAGATATATGTTATATCGGAAAACTTGGTGTAACTGACTATGATAATAATATAATAACAGTAGACTGGAGAGCACCTATATCAAGTCTATATTATGATTCTAATGTAGGAGATGCTAAATACATTTCTCCTGATGGGTTGATATCTGGTAAATTACTTTTAAAAAGACAATATACTATAGAAAATAGTAAGCTCATTAATTATAATGATGTAGATACAGTATCTAACGATGAATTATTAAAGCCATATCTAAGTGTAAGCGCAGATACAAGGCTTAAAAATATAGTATCTACAATACAAAGTGAACAAAATAAAATTATAAGATATCCGATTACAAAAAATTTAATAGTACAGGGAGTTGCGGGAAGTGGAAAAACGACAGTCGCACTACACCGAATTGCCTATCTAGTTTATAATTATAGAAATTTGTATAAACCTGGTGATTACATGGTAATAGGACCTAATAAATTTTTTGTAAGTTATATATCAGGAATACTACCAGACTTGGATGTAAATGGAGTTAAAGAATATACTACTTTAGAACTTGCATTAAATTATATAGAGGAGCCATTTAAAGTAAATAATTCACTTGATGTATTAAAAGAGAAAGATGATATATCTAAATTTAAAATATCTATGGATATGAAAAAAGAAATAGATTTATACTTTGAATCACTTAAAATATTACCTGATGTCGACTTTACTATAAAAGGAGTTAAAATATTAAGTAATAATGTAGTAAAAAGAATTTATGAAGAAATAAATACAAAAATATATAAAAGTGTTAAAAGTAAGGTAGATAGATTAATATTACTTATAGATAAATACATAGAAGAAAATAATGACTCAATAATATCTAGTTTAATTAAAGATAAAATAGATAAAAAAATAATAGAAGATTACAAAAATAATATAAATATTTATTTAAAAAAATATTTCACAGTATTAAATATAAAAGTTAAAGATATTTATATAAATATACTAAAAAGGAACAATATAGATATTAAAAATATTAATTTAAATGAAATAGATATAGAAGATATATATCCTCTTATGTATATTAAATATAAAATAATAGGAAGTAATTTTGATAACTATAAACATATAGTAATAGATGAAGCACAAGATTACGGAGAATTTAATTTTTATGTATTAAAAAAACTATTTAAAAATGCAACATTTAGTATATATGGAGATTTAGCGCAAAGTTTATACCCATATAGAAGTATAGATAATTGGGAATGTCTACAGGATATATTTGATGATATTGATATGCTTAAATTAAATAAAAGTTATAGAACTACAATAGAAATAATGAATGAAGCAAATAAAATAAATAAACAACTTAATCTTGATATAGCATTACCGGTAATTAGACATGGTGATGAAGTAGAATACACAAATAAAAATATATTAGATATAATAAATGAATTAAAAGAAAAATATAAAACGATTGCTATTATAACTAAAGATGTAAAAGAGTCTCAAGCACTATATAACAAATTAAATAACAAAATTTATATAAACTTAATAGATAAAGATAATATTAACTTTAATAGTGATATTAATATATTACCTAGTTATTTATCTAAAGGTCTTGAATTTGACGCAGTAATATTATTAAATAAAAATAATTTTAATAGAAATAGTGTAATAGATTTAAAACTTTTATATGTTTCTATGACTAGAGCGCTTCATAAATTAGTGATAATAGATTAATATGAATTATTAACATATTAATTATTAAAACAAAAAATTTTTGAAAAGGTATTGACAAAATAAAAAAATTGAAGTATTATTTAGTGTAATATTTATTTAGTCAAAGAAGGTATGTTTATGATTAAGTTTAATATTAACAAATTTATTATTAAATCTAATATGATGTACATTTGCTTTTGCAACTTTTTATCTTGTCTAAATAATAAACCGGAAGAGATTTTATGTCTTACTGACTTAAAATTTCTTCTGGTTTTTTTATAGTTAGGAGGCTTTAATGATGACGATAGACGATTTATTAAGTAACATTAAATCTTACAATCCAGATGAATTAGAAATTATAAAAAAAGCATATTATTATGCAGATTATATGCATAGTGGTCAAATAAGACAAAGTGGGGAGCCTTACATATCACATCCACTCAATGTAGCCTTCATTTTATCTGAAATGCATGCAGATAGGGATACTATTTGTGCAGCACTCCTTCATGATACATTAGAAGATACGAAAGCCACAAAGGAAGAAATAGCAGATCTATTTAATAAAGATGTTGCTAATTTAGTAGATGGAGTAACTAAAATAAGCAAGATGAATTTTTCATCTAAAACAGAGCAGAGTTTAGCAAACACTAGAAAAATTATATTAAGTATAACTGATGATGTTAGAATAATAATTATAAAATTAGCAGATAGGCTTCATAATATGAGAACACTATCATTTAAAAGTGAATTTAAACAAAAAGAAAATGCATTAGAAACATTAGATATATTCACACCACTAGCATACCTAATAGGAGCATATAGAATAAAAAGTGAATTAGAAGATTTATCACTTAGATATTTATATCCAGATGAATATAAAAAATTAGAAGATATGATGAATAGATTAAATGAGGATAGTAATGCTTGCTTAAAAGAAGTTTTAACTAATATAGAAGAAATACTAGGTAATAATGGAATACCACATGAAATAAAGGTTAGAACTAAAAACATATATGGAATATATAAAAAAATAAAAGAAGGTCATAAACTTTCTGATATACACGATTTATTATCTCTTAAAATAATGGTGGATGAGATAAAAAATTGTTATATAACGCTAGGATTAATACATTCTAAATATCATCCTGTGAATGATAAATTTAAAGATTATATATGCTCACCCAAAACTAATTTATATAGTTCACTCCACACTACAGTGTTTGGTCCAAATGAGAGACTCGTTCAAACACAAATAAGAACATTTGACATGGATAAGATAGCATCATTTGGGCTTACTGCATATTGGGATATAAATAAAGGATTTGCAAGAAGCAAAATGCAGGAAGATTTAAAAAATAAATTTCAATTTTTTAAATCATTATCTGAGATAAATATAATGTTTAAAGATAATGAAGAGTTTGTAAACCAAGTAAAAAACGAACTATTTAAAGATAATATATATGTATATATAAAAGGGAATAAGATGGGAATACCAAAAGGATCAAATATAATAGATTTAGCCTGTTACTTAGACATAGAAAAAACATTTGTATTAGCTAAAGTAAATGATGAAGTAGTCCCACTTGATTACATATTGAAAAATAATGATAGAGTGATAACTATAATTGATAATTTATCTTATGGATATAGAGAATCTTGGATAGATATAGCTAATACAGGATATGCTAAAAGAAAAATTAAAGGAGAAAAATTAAGTAAATGACTATATTATAATATTAAAGTAGTATATAAATTCATATTTTATATGTATATTTCGAGATAAGTATTTTTGATATTATATTTCTAAAATTTATGATAAACTATTTATAGTAATTTAATATTTTTATTCAAAGGAGGTATTTTATGCGCGAACCAAATATTTGGAAGGACAAAAATAATTTTTATTTAAAAGTGTTGCAAGAGCCATGGTATAAATTACTAATTAAATTAGAAAATTTAATAACATTTGAAACCATGAAATTTTATGAAGAAAAGGGCATTATAACAGTTCATCTACCCGTAACTACAGGAACAATTTCTAGTCCAATGGGATTAGGAAGTGATTCAATTCCAGTAAAGGTTAAAATAAATGGTCAAGATACTTATTTAGCTGATTCAATGCAATTCTTATTAGAATATGGATGTAGATTAAATGATAAAGGGGTTTTTTATGTTATGCCATCATTTAGAGGTGAAAATACTGATGAAAGACATTTAAATCAATTTTATCATAGTGAAGTAGAAATTCCTGGAAAACTTGAAGATATAATTAAGCTTGGAACCGAATATATTAAATATTTATCAAAAAAAATATTAGAATATTATGGTGATGAATTATTGAATAAAATTGGAGATATTTCACATATTGAAAAGATTGCAAATTGTAAAGGAGAATTTCCTAAAATAACCTTTGATGAAGCTGAAAAACAAATTAAAAAATTGCATCCTAAAGATATAGAAAAATATATACAATATAATGAAGGTTGGAGAAATCTGACTAAAAATGCAGAAAAAGAATTGATTGAATTATATGGTGGGGTTGTTTGGATTACTAATTATGATGAATTATCTGTTCCTTTTTATCAACAAACTGATAATAAAATAAAAGGCACAACTAGAAATGCTGATTTATTAATTGGAATAGGTGAAACTATAGGATGTGGTGAAAGATTCAAAACATACGATGATGTTTTAAAATCATTAAAAAAACATAAGGTAAAACCAAATGAATATGAGTGGTATATAAATATGAAAAAATTATATCCAATGAAAACTTCTGGTTTTGGAATGGGAATTGAAAGATTTTTGTTATGGATTTTAAAGGGAACTGATATAAGAAATATGCAAATTTGTTGGAGGTTGAATAATAATGCAGAAGAAAATGAAAAGATATAATAAGAATGAAATAATGCAGTTAAATTATACAGATTTTATTTCGTTAATAAAAGAAGAAAATAGACCTTCAGGTGGGAAAAAAACTATTAGGGAAATAGCAATTAATAGTTTTATTAATGAAAATTCTAATGTATTGGAAATTGGTTGCACGAATGGCTTTTCTTCGATTGAAATAAATAAGATAACCAATTGTAATGTTATAGGAATAGATATAAATAGAAATTCTATAAAAAATGCTAATGAAAAAATAAAAAGTAATGGTTTAGATGAGTCAAAAATTAGATTTGAATATGGTGATGCCGAAGATTTATCTACTTTTGAAGATAATACTTTTGACTTAATTATATGTGGAAATGCAATTTCTTTTATAAATAATAAAGATAAAGCTTTTAATGAAATAATTAGAGTTTTAAAGCCAAATGGTTTTATATCAATAGTCCCAATTTGGTATAAAGAAAAGCCAAATATAAATATTATAAAAAAAGTAAATCAAGAATTAGGTTTTGAAATACATTGCTACTACAAAGAAGATTGGATGAATTATGAAGATAAAAAATTAGAATTATATTATAAAAAAGATTATAGTTTTATTTATTGCAGTAAAAGGCAAATAGAAAGTTATGTAAACAAAATGATAGATTCAAAAAATCATTTAAAGATTTACAATGAAGATGAAATAAATTTAATTAAAACTAGATGGGGAAAAACTATTAATATATTTAATGAAAACTTATCTTTAACAAACTATTCAGTAATTTTGCTTAGAAAAAATTTGGTTCCTGAAGAGCCAGAAATATTTTTAACTAAGGGGTGTTAACGATGAGCATTAAAAAAATTGATTTAAGTAGTGAAGATTATAGGGCTTTGATATCTGAAAATGCAAATACATTTAACAGTACGATGTTGGAAATTTTTGAACAAAGAGCAAAAAAAATGTGCCCATCAGCATTACTAAAAAATTATAAAAGCAAACACAATTTATATGAACCGTCCAAAATAGATCCAAGAATTTACAATGAAATAAGTAATATTTTTTTTGATACTGTTTCTGATGATTTTGAGTGTATTGAATTGTCCCCAATAAATCCATTTGGATTAAATGCAAGCTTAACTAATACTAATCAAAATAATGTATTAAGTACTATAAGAAATTCTGAAATAGTGAGTGATTCATCAATATCAATGATTTTAGAATGTGCATATAGAAAAAAAGAATTAAATTTATCTACAATTAATTTGGCATCTTCTACTAGACTTTTAAGAACACAAAACTATGGTAATGGTAAAAAAAATCATTGGTGTCAACATTTTAGAGCTTGTTCATTAGTATCAAGTTTTAGAAATATAAAAAATAATATGATTAATTCATTATTGATACAATTAAACAATTGGTTAAATGTTATAGAAAATATGAAAGATATTTTAGAAATTGAAACAGTGAATCTAAATTTATGCTATATTCCGTTAATTAAAGAAATATATACCTCATATGGAATAAATATTAATGACATACTTGCAAATACTGTGAATCCAAATTTTGATGTTTTTAAAAATAATAATATAAATTTACCTAAAGTTATAAATAATGTAAGTGATATAGAATCAATAAAGTCTACGAAAGATTATTTATTGACAATAAAAAATTCATATAATTATTTTTATAAAAATATATTAAGTGTATTAAAAGAAACTCATAATAATGTTAATTTTAATTTACAATTAAATAGAAAATCTGGTCTAACATATTATACAGATATATGTTATGAATTTGAAGTTTTTTTTAAAAATGGAAAATCATTAGTATTGGTTGATGGTGGAGTTAATGATTGGATAGGAAAAATATTGAGTGATTCAAAAGAAAAGTGTGTAACATCAGGTATGGGGTTAGAATATGTTGGAAAGGTATACAAAAAAAAGATATGAATATACAAATAACTGGTGCAAGTGGTAGTGGTAAAACATTTCTTGGAAAAGAATTGTCAAAAATTTTAAAATATAATTTTATAGATACTGATGATATTTTGTGGTTATGGGATAAAGATATTCAACCTTATACAATTGCAATTAGTGATGAAAAATCTTGTAAAAAATTAGAACAAATTTTATTGAGTAATTCTTCAACTGTAGCAAGTGGAATGTTTTATCCTTGGTCTGAATCCTTAATTCCTATGTTTGATTTATTAATTGTAATTGAAGCAAATAAGGAATTGAGAAGAAAAAGAATAATTGATAGAGAATATGAAATGTATGGTAATAGATTTAAAAAAGGTGGAGATATGTATGAACAGTTTAATAAATTTTTAGACTGGTCCATGTCATATGATACTTTAGATGATAAATTAGGAAGTAAAAAAGCCACTGATGAGTGGGTAAAAAAATTTGATTGTGAAGTTTTGTATATCGATGGGGGTAAAACAATCGAGGAAAAAATTGATATTATATTAAATAAAATATTAGAAATAGAAAAATTAAAAGGGAAGAAAGGTTTGATAAAATGATAATTCCTGAAAAATTAAAAAAAGGTGATACTATTGCAATAGTAAGTTTATCTAGTGGTATGGGTGGCGAAAAAGAATTTTATCACAGATATGAAATTGGGAAAAAAAGATTAGAAGAAATATTCGGATTAAATGTTGTAACTATGCCTAATGCATTAAAAGGGTATAAATATTTATATGATCACCCAGAGGCTAGAGCAGAAGATTTAATGAATGCATTTGCTGATAAAAAAATTAAAGGGATATTTACTATGATTGGTGGAGATGATAGTATAAGAATATTACCTTTTATAAAAGATGATGTTATAAAAGCAAACCCTAAAATATTTATTGGATATTCTGATAGTACTGTAACTAATTTATTATTATACAAAAATAATGTTGTATCTTATTATGGACCATCTTTATTATCTGAAATTGCTGAAAATGGTAGTATGCATGATTATACTAAAAAATATTTAAAAGACTCTCTTTTTAAAAATGATAAAGTAACTATTAAATCAAGTAAAGAATGGACTAATGATAGAATAGATTGGACAGATAAATCAAAAAATAGTGAATTTAGAAAAATGCAAAATGAAAGGCATGGATTTGAGGTTCTACAAGGTAATGGAACTTTTAAAGGAAAACTATTGGGAGGTTGTTTAGAAGTTTTAAATATGATTATAGGAACTTATATTTGGCCTAGTATTGATGAATGGAAAGATAAAATATTATTTATTGAAACTAGTGAAATGAAACCTTCACCAGATGAAGTAATTTATTTTTTAAGGCATTTACATGCACTAGGTATTTTAAATGTTATCAACGGAATTATTATTGGAAAACCAAAAGATGAAATGTATTACGAGGAATATAAAGAATCATTTTTAAAAGTTATAAAGGATGAAGCAAAACTAACTAATTTACCGATTATGTACAATATAAATTTTGGTCATAGTGCACCAATGTGTGTTTTACCATATGGACTAAATGCTACTGTAGATTTAGAAAAGAAAATTATTATTATCGATAATGGAGGGATAAAATGATACCATATAATCTTAAACAAGGAGACAAGGTTGCTATTATTAGTTTATCTAATGGTGTCTTAGGAGAAGATTTTGTTAAACATGAAATAGATATAGGCTTAAAAAGATTAGAATCATTAGGTCTAAATCCAATTATTATGCCTAATTCAATGTTAGGAATAAATTATCTAAAAGAGCATCCAGAGAAGAGAGCAGAGGATCTTAAACTTGCATTCATGAATGATGAGATTAAAATGATCATAACTGCTATTGGAGGGGATGATACATATAAAACTATACCATATTTAATGGACGACAAAGAATTTTTATTGGCTGTAAAGAAAAAACCTAAAATTTTTACCGGTTTTTCTGATACTACAATAAATCATTTTATGTTTAACAAAATAGGATTATCTACATTTTACGGGCCAGCATTTTTAGTAGACATTTGTGAATTAGATAATAAGATGCTACCTTATACTGAACACTATTTCTCTTTATTTTTTAAAAAAGTTAATAGTTTTGAAATTAAATCAAGTAATATATGGTATTTAGATAGAATTGATTATAGTGCTAATTCAATTGGTGTTCCAAGAACTAAAGTTATTGAAAAACATGGATTTGAATTATTAAATGGTAGTGGAGTTAGAAGCGGTAATTTGTTTGGAGGTTGTATTGAATCAATTTATAATCTGTTAGTGGGTGAACGATATGCAGATGAAAATAAAATTAATGATAAATATAATCTAATCCCTTCATTAAAAGAATTAAGAAAAAAAATACTATTTTTAGAAACTTCAGAAGCAAAAACTTCTCCTCATAAACTTGAAATAATGTTAAACAAATTAAAAAAAAGAGAAATATTATCTAATGTTCAAGGAATAATTGTTGGTAAACCATATGATGAAGTTTATTATGAAGAATATAAGGAAATTTACAAAAAAGTATTTTATGATTTAGATACTCCCGTTTTATATAACATTAATTTTGGGCATTCATATCCCAGATGTATAATTCCATATGATGCATTATGTGTAGTAGATTTTAATAATAAAAAAATCAAAATAAAATCTAAAATACTCAATGATTATACTATTTAAAAACTTTAAATAATATTAATTATATATAAAATTAAAGTTAAATATATAAAATAAAACAAATTCAAAAAAATTAATGAAAATAAAATTTATTTAAAAAGCAATTTAAAAAGCAAAAAATTGCTTTTTTTCTGTTATAATGTTATAATTAATAAGCATTAAGTCTAAAAAAGAAAGGAGTAAATA
>CANRAQ010000024.1 GCA_947628725.1 uncultured Bacilli bacterium
AAAATTACAAAGTTCCTTTCGTCTTCAACTATATAATTATATATTTATTTTTAAATAAAATCAACTTTTTTTAAAAAATTTATAGATGTTTTATATATATTTGTGTTATAGTATTAAAGAAAGTTGGTGATTTATGAATATAGGTATAGTTGTAGAATATAATCCATTTCATTATGGTCATTTATATCAGATAAAAAAAATTAAAGAGATGTATCCTAATTCTAATATTATTGTCGTTATGTCTGGATGGATTACTGAACGTGGTGATCTTAGCATGATAAATAAATTTGATAAAGCAAAAATTGCGCTTCACTATGGAGTAGACTTAGTTGCTGAAATACCATTCAAATTTATACAAAGTTCAGATTATTTTGCTAAAGGAGCAATCGGTATACTTAATAAACTTGGATGTAATAAAATCGTATTTGGTAGTGAATCTGATGATGTAGATAAATTATTTAATTTAGCTAAAGTTCAATTAAATGATAAAAATTATGATGCCCTTGTAAAAAAATATTTAGATGAAGGTATAAATTACCCTACTGCTATGTCAAATGCACTTAAAAGTATATGTAAAGATACAATAAATACACCAAATGATTTGCTAGGTTTAAGTTATATAAAAGAAATTATAAAAAATAACTATGATATGACATGTACTACTATTAAAAGAAATTCTAATTATAATTCAAAAGAAATAGAAGGTAAAATAACTAGCGCTACAAGCATACGTGAAAGTATCAAATATAATAAAAAAATTAAAAAATATGTTCCTAGTTATTCATATAAATTTTTAAATAACCCTATATTTTTAGATGATTATTTTGACTATTTAAAATATAAAATTATATCTACAAAAGATTTAACTATATATCAAGGTGTAGACATAAATTTAGAAAATAGAATTAGAAAATTTATAAATAAATCTAATAGTGTTAATGATCTACTTAAATTAATTAAAACAAAAAGATATACCTATAACAGATTAAAAAGAACATTAACATATATATTACTTTCTATAGAAAAAGATAATTTCAATAATCTTGATATTGAATATATTAGAATATTGGGATTTAATGAAAAAGGAAAAAATATATTAAACAAAATAAAAAAGAGCATAGATGTACCTATAATTACAAAATATGATAATAAATATTTAAAAAAGGATTTAAATATTAATGAAATTTTATCTTTAAATAATAAAATCAAAGATAAAAATAAGTTTATTGAAAAGGAATACAAAGAAAAAACTATTATTATCTAATAGTTATTTTTTGCTTTCGTAACAAAATATAATATTTTTTAAAAACATAGAAATTAATAAAGGATATATTCCATCTTTTTGATCAGATATTATATTAGCTTTATCTTTTACGCTCTTATAATCAACATCCCCATACATTTTTCCATCTACATAATCATATCCTGCATCTATTATGGTAACGCCCTCACTAATCATATCTAATTTTATTATATTTTTCTTATTAACCGCACTAATAATTATTTCGGCATTCTTTAAAATATTATTTAAATCACTATAATTATATTTACATACAGTCACTGTAGCATCATTATTTATAAGCATATTTACAAGTGGTCTTATATTATTCTTTTTATCATATATAATTGCTATATTCTTATTAGACATTTCAATATTATTATCATTTAATATTTTCATAACTGAAAGTGTAAAACTAGGTACTATTGTCTTTCTACCACTAATGAGTCTTCCTATATTTATATCTGTTTGACCCTCTACATCTTTACTATTCAATATTGAATTTAATAATCTTTTTTCATTATACTTTTCAGGTATAGGTAACTGTATCATAACTCCATTTACATAATCATCATTATTTAACTCTTTAATTTTATTTATTATTGTAAGTTCTGGTGTAGTATCTTCATAATCATAATATCTAAAATATATTCCTGTTTTATTACATGATTCTTCTCTTTCCTTAATCATGTAATCACTTTTTTCATCGTCACCTATTTTTATCACTGCAACACTTGGTCTAATTATACACCCTTTTATACTTTGCTTTATTTCATCTTCTACACTATTTTTAAATTCTACACTATTCATTTAATCATCTCCATAAAATATCCTTTTTATACATTAATTATATCAAATTCATAAGTTAGCTTGTCAATAGTATTGTTAAACATATAAAAAATTTTACACCAATAGTGTAAAATAAAAAATTGCCTATATTTAGGCAAATATTATTTTCTTAGATTTTTACTAATCATTTCTATATCTACTGTAAGTTGTTCTATTCTAGATATAATTCTTTTAGCCTTAACTTCATCTACACCATTTTTAGAATTAGCTAAATGACTTTCTAATTCTTTCATAGTTAAATTGGAAGTAAAGAATGTAGTTAAGTTATTATCCATTCTATATTGAAGTAAAGGACATAAGACTTCATCCCTATTCCATGCAGTTATACCCTCTGCACCTATATCATCTATAAGTAAAAGTGGTACTTTCTTTACATATTCAAATTTTGAATTAAAATCATCATAAAATACTTGTCTTAAAAATTCTGGCCAAAATATGATGCTGCTTTTGTAATTCTTTTTAGCTAATTCATTAAATATGGCAGCAATTAAATATGTTTTACCACATCCAAAATTTCCATGTAGATATAATCCTTTACAAGTTCTTCCACTTTCATAATCATCTAAAAAGTCCATTAAATAATTTATAACTTTAAATCTATTTTTATCAGTCTTATATATATTATTTAAGTCTGCCTGTTCGACATATGAAGGTGTATTAAAAAATTTTATATTTTCTAAATGTTTATTCTTCTCTTCTTCTATTTTTTTATACCTACAAGGTTTATAACTAAAAGATAAATTACCATTATTATTTATTGGTAAATAGCAAAATCCCTCTACTTTATTTAAACAGTCAAGTATATTTTTACAATTTTTACAATGTTCATATTCATCACATGATTCAAGTAATAAAGAAGTATATTTTTTTAATTCATCATCTTTTATTTTTAAATTTTTAGTTATAACTTTAAAATTAGAATTCTTTTTAGCAACCTCATATTCAGTATCTAAATCTATATTATTTAACTGTGTATCACTTATATTTTCAAGTATATTATGCATAATTAACTCCTCTTCATACGACTTTCTAATTTTCTTATTTCTTCTTCTGTTGCTTTATTTTCTTCTATATCTTTGTTAAACCAATCAGGTGTCTTTGATACTTTTTTAACAGTGTTTGTAATTTTTTTTCTCTTTTTATATTCTATTTCTGCTATATTCATTGCATCTTCTACTGTTTCTATACCTGCTTTACTCCACTGTGATGCGATAACTTCTACAAATGATTTTATTAGTTTATTATTATTTATTTTTAAAACATAATCTATAAGTACATTTACAACACCAGGTTTTAAATTTAAATCTATAAGTAAATATGAAATAATTGATAAATCTGTACTAGTAGGATTACCTGTTTTATATTTACTATTTATAAAATCAAATGGAGATGTAGTTTCAAATAAATGTATCATTCTAGATCTATTAGACATATCTAAATTTTCTTTTCTTAGATATTCTGGTTGATTTTTATATATTATGCTTGGCAATTTACCCATATTTTCATATCTATAGTATTTATTAGCATTTTCTGTAAGTAATTTTTTATCTATTGTATGTTTTTCAGTTAATGAATTTCTAATAAGTTCTATCATATCATCATTATCATAATTATATATATAAGATATTTTATATAAAAATTCTTTAGTATCACGAGTAATTGATTTTTTATTTAACATATCATCACTAATTAAACTAAGTATAGTATTTATATCTATCTTAGTTAATATTTCTAATTTTCTAGAATTAGATTTTTTTATATCATATATTAAATTATCATTAATAGGCTCTATAGAAAAATCAAATACATCACTAAATTTAGCAGTAATATCCTCGTATTCCTTTAAATTTATTTTAGGTACTCTAAAGTAATTTATAATTCTATCATACTCTAATTTTCCAACTGCATTAATAAGTGCCATACTTAATACTGGATTATTTATAAATTCTGATGCGCTAATAGGAGAATATAACTCATATACATAATTATTTATATTTCCTTTTTTTACATATGTCTTTATAAGCCCAATAGCCTCTAATTTTACTTTAGCATCCATAAGTTCTGAATTACTTATCATCATATCTCTTAAAAGGTGATGATGAGTCCATTCATTAGATAAAAGTTCCATCTTATCTAAATATGACCATAAAGTATAATAAAAACTTATAGCCTCTGCCCCTATTATTGGTTGATATAATAAAAATAGTAAATTTCTATCTGAATCTTTTAATACAGTTTTATTTACTACTATAAAAGTGTCTGCAGGAAGTATATTAGTCATATTATCACCACTAAATATATTTTAGCATATTTAAAAAGCAAAAAAAAGATAAAAACAAAGTTTTTATCAATAAATCATACTATAACACTATACATAATACAAAGAACAATATTCCTAAAACAGCAGTAGTATATGTTATAAAAAGCTCTCCGCCTCTTTCTTTTCTGTTCTTAAATAAGTCATCATTTCCACCAGT
Organism: uncultured Bacilli bacterium; assembly: GCA_947628725.1. Classification (GTDB taxonomy): domain Bacteria; phylum Bacillota_I; class Bacilli_A; order RF39; family UBA660; genus UMGS1613. The sequence goes on from CANRAQ010000024.1 coordinate 4,606, forward strand.
AATAATAGAAGATGCTCCTTCTGCTTTACTGCTTTGTAATAATACTAAAGCAATTATTAATATTGATACTATAATTAATAATACAGTCATATATTGACCTCCCAACATATATATAATCTATCATAAATATTTAAATAAATCAAGATTTATTAATTATATAGACAGTTTTATTATCAAAATTTATATTGTCTGTTATGTTTTTTAAATCTTTCATATTAAGTTGTTCTACTTTCTTATAATCATCTAATATAATTTCATCATAACTCATTATATTTCCCATTATTTTATTGTTTAATGAGTAGATACTATCACTTCTATATATACAATTACTCTTTTTTACCTTTTTCTTTCTATCTAATTGTTCTAAAGTTATATCTAGATTTTGAAGTTCTTCTTCTATCATCTTTTTAACTTTAGAAATTTCTTCTGTTTCTACCATTATAATAACAAGTATATGCTTATCAGTATTTACAAATGTAAAATCTATATCATGAGTTATTAAATTTAAATTTTTTAAATTGTCATTTAATAATGATGTATTACCTAATTTTAAATCAAATACAATTGATAAATACTGTTTTATGTCGTTAATATTCATCTTTATTTTAGAACAATCTATTTTATATCCAATACCAAGTTTTGGTATCTCTATATCCATTTTAATTTTTTCCTCTTTTTTAGCTACTTTATTAGGTTCATCATATTGTTTTATTTTTATAGATTTTAATTTGTCAAACTCTTTACCATCTTGATTTACTCTAACAGTATCCATAGCGTCATTAACATCTACATTACCAGTTATAATTAAAAACATATTGCTTGGATGATAAAAAGTATTATAACATAAATATAGATCGTCTTTAGTTATTTCGTATATATCTTTTACTGTTCCAGATATAGGATATTTAATTGGATGTTCTATAAATGCATTATATATTATTCCATCGTACATCTTAAAGTATGGATCATCATCATACATCTTTATTTCTTGTTCTATTATACCCTTTTCTTTTTCAACATTTTCATCAGTAAAATATGGAGACTGAACATAATCAAGTAAATAATTTATACACTCTGAAAATGAATTAGATCCACTAAATAAATATGTTGTTTTATATTTTGATGTATTGGCATTGGCATCACATCCTCTTTCAGAATAAAAAGTAAATGGATCTTTTCCATCCTTTTGTTCAAACATCTTATGTTCTAAGAAGTGCGCTACTCCAAATGGAACTTTAACCATTTTTTTATGTCCTATAGGTACAAATTCATTATATATAGATCCAAATTTAGTAGATAATGTTGCATATATACCATTTACATTATCTTTAGGGATAATATATACATCAAGACCATTTTTCATTTTTTCATGATATATTTTTAAATCTAACTTTTCTAATGTATATTTATCCATCTATATCACCTTCTAATAAATATATTGTATCTAAATGAATTTTTGATGCAAGTTTTACTACATCATTTGCAGTTACTTTATTTATCTTTTTAAATCTATCTTCAAACGAATCACTATTTAAATATTCTATACCTGCATATAAACTTATTAAACTTTGAGGATTGTCTTCTAATTCTTTTAAACTATTTACATAAGTTATTTTAGCTTTAATAATATCTTCATTATTAAATTTTCCTTTTTTCATATTACTTACTTCTTTTTTGATTAAACTAACGGCATTTTTATAATCATCTTTATTTATTCCAGCATTAATAGTTAAAATACTATTTAATGGATTACCTATAGAAGAAATGTAATAACAAAGGCTATTTTCCTCTCTAACTGTTTTAAATAATTTTGAATCAGGTCCTCCACCTAATATATATGAATAAACATTTAATACATATCTTAACTCAAAATCAGTCATTTTATCTATCTTATAACCTAATATAAGTTTACTTTGATTAATTTTTTGATGTTCTTTTGATACTTTAGGAACTAATCTACATTTTTTTGGCCTAGTAAAATGTGATTCAGATGGTTTTTTAAATGTTTTTATACAATCAAAATTTTCTTTTATTATCTTAACAATACTTCTTTCATTTACATTTCCTATTACAAATATATCTACAATATCACTATTTAACATAGACTCATAATACTTATATAATTTTTTATTATCTAATTTTTCTAAATCTTCTATATATCCATAACCTCTATAAGATAAATAAGAATTAGGCTCCATATTTTCAAGCATTCTAGTACGTGCATACATATCTGGATTTTCTTTCATAGATGTAATACTGTCTTTTAAAAGATTATAAGATAGATTATAACTATCTGAATTAAAACTTATAGAATTATTTTTCTTAGTAATATTTGGTTTAAAAATAAGGTCGGCTAAAAATTTTATAGACTTATTTAACATACCTTCTTCAGTATACTCTTCATTTAAAAATTTAACATCAAAAGTCATTATATTATACTTTCCTGATATATAATTCATACCTCTATAGTATAGGTCATACAATTCTTCAGTAGCAATAGTAAGATCTCTTTTTGTCTTATACTGCATATTTGATTCACATAATAGATTTACTAGCATATTTCTAGCAGTTATATCTTCTTTTACAAGTTTTCTTTTAAAATTTACTTCTACAGTAACTGTTTTAAATTTGTTAGTTTTAATTATATGTATATTATAAGAATAATTGCTGATTTTTTTGTATTTCATAGTCTCACCTCTTTTAGTATGCGTTATTTTTATAAATTTATTGCTGTTTCTAAAGCTAAGATTATCATTTCATCAAACGCATTTTGTCTTTCATCTGGAGTTGCTTTTTCATTAGTTACTAGACTATCGGAAATAGTTAAAATACATGCTGCATTTTTATTTAACTTATATGCATTATAAAACAATGCGAAAGATTCCATCTCAGTACATAAACATTTTTTATTTTCATATAGGTCTTTAATATCAACATCATCATAAAATACATCAGTACAATGAACTCTACCTAAATTTATTTTTTGATTTAGTCTATTAGCAGTTTCAATTATTTTATTATTTAATACTTCACTTGATTTAATATTATCACTATCATATCCTTGTACTTTAGCGTAACTAGATAAAGAATAAGTATCTGAAACTAATACTAAATCAAATAAATTTATATCTTTTGTATATGAACCGCTGCTTCCTATTCTAATGATATTTTCTACATTATAAAATTTATATAATTCATATGAGTATATACCAATACTTGGCATACCCATACCACTTGCCATAACAGTTAGTTGTTTATCTTTATACTTTCCTGTATAGGCATACATATTTCTAACTTTGTTAACTAATTTAACATCAGTTAAATATTTTTCTGCAATATATTTAGCCCTTAGCGGATCTCCTGGCATTAATACAGTTTTGGCAATACTACCTAATTGTGCCTCATTGTGTGGTGTCATAAGCATCCTCCTTACTAGTTAATTATATCACTTATAATCTTATATGTAAATTATAAAGGTAAGTTAAACAAATTATAAAACTAAAAAAAGATAAATTAATATCTTTTTTTGTTACCATTTGTAGTCTAGATTGTACTCGGTAACTAAGTACACTATTATTATTGTCAATCTTCTATTTTATATTCACTAGATTTAACATTAATTGCTATACCTATTACTAATATATACGAAATAATATATGTCATAAGCATTAAAATAGCTATATTTGATAAACTACCATAATATACATCATACTTTGAAAAATGAGTTACCCAATATGAATAAATTTGAATAACTACTACCCAACTTAAAGTAGTAAACACTGCTCCATTTGTAGTATGTTTACTAAGTATTTTCCAGTCAGGAGCAATTGTATATATTAATTTTACGTTAAAAAATATTATAAATATTGATATAGGCCACTTTAATATGACAAACAAATTATATATAAGTTTAGATAATGTTTGATCATTTATTTGATTAAGTATTGCAGTTAATATATGATTTCCAAATGCTAAAAATCCAAGCATAAATATAAATAACATTATTATTAATATTATTATAAATACAGCTTTAATTCTTCTTTTAAGGTAATCTGAATTAGGAAATCCATATAAATTATTACTAGCAAGTATTATGGCATGCGCACCATTACTAGCTAAAAAGAATCCTAAAATCATAAATATTCCAATATTAGTATCAAGCCCTTTACCTGAAATATACAAATTTAATGTACTTGATACATTACTAGGTAAAGTAGAATTTATCATACCTATAAGTCCTCCAATATCAATTGAAAATTTAGATGAAATATATCCAATTAATGTTAATATTGGAAATATCGATAAGACTAAAAAAAAGGCTATATTGCCTGGTAAAAATTTCATACTAGGCGTAACTATAATACCATATAGTTTTTCTACATAACTTTTAAATTTTTTCATACTAGTTATCTTCTTTTATATGAATTAAACCTTTGGCAACTTCTTCTAATGCTTTACCGATATTTTTGGTAGATTTATAAGTATTAAGTTGATAGTTTTCTTGTTCGTTCATTTCCTTTACTCTTTTAGAAACTACATTTACAAGTAAAAATTTAGAACCAACTTGGTTTAATAGTTTATCTATTGATGGATAAATCATAATATACCTCCCTCTATGATATCTAATATTAGAATATAATATATTTATGTTAAGTTCAAGCAAAACGATAAAACTTTACATTTTTTTACATCATTTAATTATGTCTAAAATTAATTTTGGAACATTTTTTAACTCTTCATCTATAGTGAAGCACTCAAGTAAATCTACTATTGCGACATCCTTTTTATTAAGATATACTTTTAGAATCTCTTCATCTTTTTCTACATAGTCACCTACTTTTTTACTTAGTACTATTCCAACTTCATAATCAATTTTATCTTCTAAAGTATTTCTACCTGCACCTATTGATTTAGCTATTTCACCTAATCTTAATGTATCTATTTTATTAATATATCCACTTTTATCACTCTTTATAGAAAATACTTTATCTGATATCTTTAAGTCATCTAAATTACCACCTTGTTTTTTAACGAATTCCTTAAATTTATCATATGCTTTTCCATTATTTAATTGTTTAAATAATAATTGTTTTGCTTCATTATTAGGTATTTTCTTTACTGCACCTATTATTATTGATGAAAGTGTCATGACAACTTCTAATAAATCATTTGGTCCCATTCCCTGTAATGTGTCCATGGCTTCTTTTACTTCTAAAGCATTTCCAATTGCATGTCCTAATGGCTCATCCATATTTGTAAGTAAACATATGGTAGGTTTACGATATGCTTTTCCTATTTTAACCATTAAATTTGCTAAAGACCTTGCATCTTCTATATTTTTTATTAATGCACCATTTCCGACTTTTACATCTATTATTATTATATCTGCCCCACTTGCAAGTTTCTTAGACATTATGCTAGAAGCAATAAGTGGCATAGATTCTACAGTACCTGTAACATCTCTAAGTGCATATATTTTTTTATCAGCAGGAACTAAGTTTCCAGTTTGACTTACTATGGCAACTCCTATATCATTTACTTGTTTTATAAATTCTTTATTATCTAAGTTTACATTAAAGCCTTTTATAGATTCTAATTTATCTATAGTGCCACCAGTATGTCCTAACCCTCTACCACTCATTTTAGCAATTTTAATTCCAAATGATGCGAGTAAAGGCGCCAAAACCAAAGTTACTTTATCTCCTACCCCTCCTGTTGAATGCTTATCGACAATAATTCCATCTATTTCACTTAAATCCATGATATCACCACTTTTTAACATGATATCAGTAAGATCTATTGTTTCTCTTTCATTCATTCCATTTATAACTATAGCCATTAATAATGAACTCATCTGATAATCTTTAACACTACCATCTAAATACCCGTTAATAGCAAATTCAATCTCTTCACGAGTTAGTTCTTTATTTAGTCTTTTCTTATTTATTATATCTATAATTGTCATGTTACCACCTATTATAAGTATAACACAGAATTTATATAAAAATCTATACAAAATTGCCATTTAAAAAGTAGATTACTCTACTTTATATTAAATTTATTTTAATTGTATACCTACTTTTGCCTTTATATTTGTTAAATTCATCAAAATCTTCTTCACCATCATATGTAAATACTGTTAATTCTATAGGAGATGTTATTTTATCTGCTTCTACCAAGTAAATTTTGATTGAAGAAAATATTGTATTTTCATTTACATCTGTCTTTTCAAGATGTGAATAAAATGAACCATCTGGTTGTATTATATCGTCATATAAATAAATATAAAAATAAGGATTAAATGCATAAGTTTCTGGTTCAAGTATAGTCTTTTCTATTTTTTCTTCACCTGATGAAAACGAAAATGAAAACCCAATTTTATAATTATCTATATTTGTATACTCATTATAAAATTTATTCCAATTATATTTTTGGTTATTGCTATCTAAAACTTCTTGATTAGTATAGTAAACACTAAATATTAAATCTTTAAAATTTTGTTTAGTAGTATTATATTCTTTAACTAAATTATAATCGTTATCATATAATCCAACTACTATTGGATTATTATCGACATATTCATCTTTTTGTTCTTCTATTTGTACTGGTTTATCCTTATTTTCTACATCATTAATTTTTTCATTATTCTTACACCCAGTAATTATTGTCAATAGAACCATAATAAATAATAAATTTTTTTTCATTCTTACCACCTATATTGATTATAACATAATGAAACTAAAATGAAAACAGATTACTCATCTGCTTTCTTACTAGATAAAAATGTAACTTTTTCTGCTATGACCTCTACAAATTGCCTTTTTGACTCATCCTCAAACTCCACATTTCTAGTTTGAATTCGACCTTTAATACCAACTAAATCCCCTTTTTTACAATATTCTGCTGTATTTTCTGCTATACCTTTCCACAACACACAAGGAATATAATCCGAATCATATTCACCTTCTGAATTTTTAAAAGGTCTTGGGACTGCTAAAGTAATATTAGCAACCTTACCTTTTTCTGTATCTTTAACTTCTAAATCTTTCACTATTCTACCAACTAAAATTGCATGATTCAACATACTATCACCTCTCTTTCAAACCGATAATAGCATAATAAAGTTATATCAATCAAACACACATTATTCAGTATTTATATAAGTATAAATTCAAGAAATAAAAAAAATTGAGAAAAAACTCAATTTTAGCATTTTATATATAAATATTTTATAAAATTTGTATATCAGAAATAATTTTTAAGTAGAGCATTTAATTCAACTGCATATTCCATAGGTAATTCTTCTCTAAATCTATCTATAAATCCCATTATAAGTAATTCTTTTGCTCTTTCCTCATTTATTCCCCTACTCATCAAATAAAACAATTTTTCCTTACTTATTTTAGATACGGTTGCTTCATGATTTATATTTGATGAATCATTACATACTACATTATCTGGAACAGTATCACTTCTTGATATATCATCCAAAATGATAGTATCACATTTTACTGTACTCCTAGAGTTAATTGCTTTATTAGTTATCTTTACTTTACCTCTATATGTGGCCTCACCACCATTTGCCGCTATTGACTTACTTATAATTTCACTAGTAGTGTTAGGCGCTAAATGTATCATCCTAGCTCCTGCATCCTGTATCTGATCTTTTGTAGATACTGCTATAGAAATGCATCTTCCTTTAGCCCCTGTTTCACTTAATATACATCCAGGATACTTCATATTTACTTTAGATCCTATATTTCCATCTATCCATTCCATAAGTCCATTTTCACATACTTGAGCTCTTTTAGTAACTAAATTATATACATTATTAGACCAGTTCTGTATAGTTGTATATCTACATTTAGAATTTTTACCAACATATATTTCTACAACTGCAGCATGTAGGGAATCAGTTGAATATGTTGGAGCTGTACATCCCTCCATATAATGAAGTTCAGAGTCATCATCAACTATTATTAAAGTTCTTTCAAATTGCCCCATATTGATACTATTTATTCTAAAGTAACTTTGAAGAGGTCTATCTAACTTAGTATGTGGAGGTACATATATAAAAGTTCCACCACTCCATACCGCACCATTTAATGCAGTATATTTATTTTCATCATATTTTACTAATTTACCAAAATATTTTTTAAATATGTCAGGATATTGTTTAAGTGCCGTATCAGTATCACAAAATATGACATTTTTATCAACTAATTCTTTAATCATATTGTGATATATTACTTCACTTTCTACTTGGGCACCAACACCGGCTAAATATTTTTGTTCTGCTTCAATTATGCCTAATTTATCAAAAGTATCTTTTATGTCTTTTGGTACATCTTCCCAACTATTTTTTAAGTCACCAACTTTTTTATAATAAGTAATGTCATCAAAATCTATTTTTAATTCAGGGCCAAATGTTGGATTAGATAATTCCATAAACTTATTATAAGATTCAACTCTATAATCTCTCATCCACTTAGGCTCACCTTTTATTTTAGATATTTCAAGTACTTTACTTTTATTTATGCCTTTTTCTTTCATAACATCACCTATCTAATTATACTAAATTAAATAAAATATCATCAATTTTTGTTTAATATTTCTTTTATTCCATTCCATGTTAGTAATGCACAATTTTTTCTATTTGGCTGCTTAGATATATCATTATATACTATAGCCTCGCCTATTTTTTCTTCATCATAATCTTCTTCATTGATCATTTTTTGAAAATTATCTATTATTTCTATTGCCTCTTTTTTAGTTTTTCCTATTAGTGTATCAATCATAATTGATGTAGAACTTGTACATATCGCACATGCCTCTCCATCAAATCTTATATCTTCTATCTTATCACCATCAAATTTTATTTGTAAATCTATTTGATCTATACAACTTTTACTATTAGTATTTATATTACAATATGTACAGTCATCAACAAGTCCTCTATTTTTAGGATTCTGATAATTTTCCATTATTATCATCTTTTTTAATTCAGAATTTATAAGCCTCACCCTTTCTTAAAAAAGTACGATTTTATTATAATACATAAATATTCAAAAATCAAATATGCATTTTTTTTAAAATATGTGAATATAGTTTAATATAGAAAGAGAGGAAATATTTATGGAAACACTTAAAGTAGGAACTAAATCAAATCCTAATTCAGTTGCAGGAGCGCTTGCTAATGTATTTAGAGAAAAAGGTAGTGTTGAAATTCAAGCAATAGGAGCTGGTGCACTTAATCAAGCAATTAAAGCAATAGCAATTGCAAGAGGTTTTGTCGCTCCTAGTGGCAAAAATTTAGTTTGCATCCCAGCATTTACTGATATTGTAATAGATGGTGATGAAAGAACTGCTATTAAGTTAATTGTAGAGGCAAAATAGCCTCTTTTTATGTTATACTATATTTAGGTGATAGATCGATGAAAAATTTAATAATTTCACATAGAGGTGTACATAATAATATTGATATACCAGAAAATTCAATTAAAGCATTCAAAAATTCATTAAAAAGAAATCTACCTATCGAATTAGATATACAGTTAACTAAAGATAATATTATTGTAGTTTGTCATGATGAAAATTTAAAAAGATTAACAGGTACTGATATATTTATTAAAGATTCAACTTATAATCAAATAAAAAGATTAAAATTATTAAATACTAATGAATATATTCCAACTTTAAAAGATGTATTAAATTTAGTTGATAATAAAGTCCTAATAAATATAGAAATAAAACAAACAAATAAATTTAAAAATATTTGTAACTTATTAGATAAAGAATTAAAAAATTATGATAATTATATAATACAATCTTTTAGTCCACGTATATTAAAATATATGAAAAAATTAAATAATAAATATAAAGTAGGACTTTTAATGAGTGAAAAAAGACATAAGCCTTTTATTTATAAATTATTTATTATGTATAGTAAACCAGATTATCTATCTGTATCTAAAAAATATATAGATAAATATGGTAACAAATACAATTATAATAAATATAATATAATGATATGGAATATCAAAAATAAAAATGAAATTACAAAATATAAATATATTTCAAGTAATTTCATTTGTGATAATGTAGACAGTATGTAATATGAACAAATTTCAAAAAAAATATTGACATAGTTTAAGTTTAATAGTATAATTTAAATTGTCTACAAATTGCGGGTGTAGTTCAATGGTAGAACTCCAGCCTTCCAAGCTGATAACGTGGGTCCGATTCCCATCACCCGCTCCAGTGACGTTTCTGTTCGAACTTTTATAGTTTGAACTTAAATATATAATCAATCCGTTCGGGTTGATTTTT
>CANRAQ010000025.1 GCA_947628725.1 uncultured Bacilli bacterium
AAATGAGTGCTTACTTTTTTATAGATATTGATACGCCATCACCTAAATTATACATAGTAGTATCATAATTAGGATTAGACTTTAAAAATTCTATATACTTTTTAATTTTTCTAACTAATTGTCTAGTATTTCTATTATTAGTTTTAGTTTCATCTTCAACTAATCCATGAAAAGATAAGTTATCACTTACTATGACTCCACCTTTTTTTAAATTTTTATCGAATTTATCAAAAAATTTAATATATTGACTTTTAGCAGCATCTATAAATATCAAATCATATTCACTATCGAGATTAACATTTAAAGCATCATCTAATATAACATTAATTCTATCTGATAGATTAAAGTCATTGATATTTTTGAGTGCTAAATCATATCTATCTACATCTCTTTCGATAGTAGTTACTTTTATATCATCACTTACTAGAGCCATCTTAATTGAACTATACCCTATTGCAGTACCTATTTCTAAAATATTTTTAATATTATTTTCTTTTATATAATTAGTTAAAAATTCTATTCCATCTTTTTGCATTATAGGTATATTATTTTTTTTAGCAAATTCTTCTAACTTTTCTAGTCGTATGTGTACCATAAACCAGCCTCTATTAAATCTCTTCTTTTTTGTAAGTGTTCTTCATATGTTTTAGAAAAATATGTCTCTCCATTTAAATCTGATACAAAGTAATAATTGTCACTACTTGTTGAATAAAGTACTGCAATAATTGAATCTATACTAGGATTACATATTGGACCTATTGGTAATTTACCTGCTAAAAAATCACTGCGTGTATTATAATAATTAGGATCATCTATTTCATATTGATATAAATCTCTTTCATTCATTTCAATCTTTGCGGCATAATATGTAGTAACATCACTACCTAGACTCCATCCTGCATTTAATCTATTGAAAAATACTCCAGCAATACCTTTTCTATCATTACTTTTACCTCCTTCAAGTTCTATAATAGAGGCAAGAGTTAATATTTCATGAGGTGAATATTTATTATTTAAAATATCATTTTTATATTTTTCTAATTGTTTTTCAGTTTCATCTAGCATAACTTTAAATATTTCTTTAATAGTTACATCCTTATTTTTAAATTCATATGTATTTGGATATAAATATCCTTCTAGTGGATAATATATATTGCTATCAAGTATACTGTTATCTATAAACCAATAAGTATTTATTAATTCATTTAAATAATTTTTATCTTGTAATAAAGAATAAATAGAAGATTCTGGATTATTAGTATTTTCACTAATAGTAGTGGCTATATAGCGCATATTTTTTCCTTCTTTAAATGTAATAACAATAGCGTCTGGATTATAGGTATTTCCTTTAGAAAATACATTTACTATATCTTTAACACTCATATTTTTATTTAATTTATATGTTCCAGCATCTATATTTTTAACATTATTTAGTTTTATATATATTTTAAAACATAATTTATTTTTAATTAATCCTTCACTTTTTAATTTATCTATGACACTATAGTATGTACTGCCACTTTCAACCATAAAGTCAACTTCACTTGAATTACTACTAACTGCTTTTAAATTTACATTATAAAAAATTATACAACCTAATATTATTAATACTATTAAACTAGGTATTATTATAAAAAGTTTTTTCATAAAAGAAAAGAGTTTATTACTCTTCACCTTTCTTAGCAGCTTCTTTTTGTAATTCATCTAAAATAGTTTCAATTATTTTCCATTCTTTATCTGTTTCGATTGGTAATAATTTTGTTTCATCCTGATCTGGATTATATATAGAAGCATATACCTTCGTATTACCATCCTCATCTACAGTATTATCAGTATATACTATATAATTTTTATTAGTTTCATCAGATTCAAAAGTGAATAAAACCTCACAATCTATCTCTTTTCCCTCATCGTTTATTACTTTAAAAGTCATTGTCTCTTCTTTCATATAATCCTCCTTTTTTCTTTATCTAAATATGTTTGAAGAATGATATTTGCCGCTAAAGAATCTATACTTTTTTTTCTCTTTTTTCTAGATATATCAGCAGCTAACATATAATTTGTTGCTTCTACAGTAGTAAGTCTTTCATCTTGCATAACTACTTCAATATTAAATTTCTTTTCTAGTTTATCTTTAAAATTTAAAGTAGTAATGCCTCTATCTCCTACAGTATTATTCATATTCTTTGGAAAACCCAAAATAAATTTTGAAACATTATATTCTTTTACTATTGGTTCTAACTTTAAAAGTAATTCATCATAATTGCTGTCAGCAAAATGTATAGTTTTAAGTGCATTAGCAATAGTAAGTGTCTCATCACTTACAGAAACTCCTAAAGTACGAGTACCTAAATCTAAACCTAAATATCTCATTTATTATTTATAAAGTTTTCTACTAAAATTTCAAGTATTTTAGTTCTATCAATTTTTGAAATTTTACTTCTTGCTTCTTTATAACTTGATATATATCCAGGATCTCCGCTCATTAAAAATCCAACTATTTGATTTACAGGATTATATCCTCTATCCTCTAAAATAGAAGATACTTCTTTAATAATGCCTGATACATATTCATTTTGAATATCATTAGAATCATAAATTTTTGTATTTTCCATATCATCACTCTCTCACTTTAATACAATCTAATTTTATCATACTTTAATATTTTTGTAAATACAAACAATAATAAAAGAATTTACCTCTTATTAGTAAATTCTTCATCTTCCGTTATATAACTTGAATTTTCTCCTCTATAACCTAATTCTAAATCTCCTGGATAGTTTTCAACATCAGCATAATTTTGAAATCTTTTTGGAATATATTCTTCTTTAATAATTTCTACTTGATTACGAAATTTATCTAACTTTAATTTTTCATTATATTTTATTACAAACATAACTAGTCTTCTAAGACCTACATAATTAATTTCACCATTTTCTTTTTTAGTTTCACGCTCTATTAAATCGCGTATACCAATATTAAATTCATTATAAATAGTTCTATTAATTTCACTAGAATTTACACCATTTATATAATTCATTATAGAATAATAATTAGAATTCTGTGGAGCATTTTTACTTGGAATGTAATAAAAACTAGCAAGTTTTCTTAAAAAAGTAAAATCACCTAATTTACCTAAAATATAATCTCTTATTTTTTTAGGACTAACCATACCATTTTCATCTAACATATATTTATATCCATTTTTATAAAATGGAGTTAATTCATATTCTTTTTCTTCACCATTTCTTTTAATTTTATAAGAAATAGTTATTTTTCCATCTAAATTTATTCCATAAAGTTGTCCTATTTCTTCTTTTAATTCATTTTCATTATTACATGATGAGGTAAATTCATCTATATCTTTTAATGAACCATTTAATTCATAATTAACTTTCTCTATGGGATTTATACTACCTTTCTTTTTTACACTCAAATAATATTTAACCATATTTATCTTACCCTTCTTTCTTCTTTAGTTTCTTCGTATTCATAGTTTAATTGATTTACATATTCTAATCTTCTTTTTAATTCATATTCTAATAAATAAATCTTTTTTAACAATAAATTTAAATAATTATCATCTAAATACTTTTTATATTTATTATTAACTATACTTTTATATCTAGTTAAATCATTTAATGCTTCCCTTAAAGCATCAGATGAATCACTATCATCACTTTCTATAAAGTTAATAATTAATTTTAAGTAAGTATCTAATTTATGCTTAATTTTTCTTCTTAATACTTTTTCTATCATAGAAGGCTTAATAATTACAATTTTATTTACTACTACTCCTTCGTATTTTTTACTATTTTTTGGAGAAAAATTATATCCTCTTAATTTAGAATAATCTAAATATAGTATTTCGCGTTCTTTACCATTTTTATATATGTAATAATGTTTTTCATTCATAAAAATTGCTCTTTTCTAATAAATCTGGTCTTCTTTCTTTTGTTCTTTTAATTTGTTCATCTAGTCTATATTTTTCAATATTAGCGTGATGTCCAGAAAGTAGTACATCAGGAACTTTCATACCTCTAAAATTTGCTGGTTGAGTATATACAGGATAATCAAGTAAGTTATTATTAAATGATTCATTTAAATAAGATTCTTTAGTAATTACCCCATCTAATAATCTAATTATACTATCACAAATAGCCATTGCTGGAATTTCTCCTCCAGTAAGAATGAAATCTCCAATACTGATTTCTAAATCTACTATACTTCTTATTCTTTCATCAAAGCCCTCATAGTGCCCACATATAATAATAATATGTTCTAATTTAGATAATTCATATGCCTTTTGTTGACTATATTTTACTCCTTGTGGTGTCATTAATATTACTTTAGAATTATCTTTTTTTAATTTTTCTACAGCATCAAATATAGGTTGAGGCATCAAAACCATACCTGCTCCTCCACCAAAACTATAGTCATCAACTTTTTTATGAGGATCTAATGAAAAATCTCTAATATTATATATATTTACTTCTACTTTTTTATTTTCTATTGCTCTTTTTATTATAGATTCACTTATAAATCCATCAAACATATTTGGGAAAAGTGTTAAAATATCAATCTTCATTATCTAATCCCCCTATATATTCGACATATATTCTATTATTATTAATATCAATTTCTTTTACAAAGTTATCGATATTAGGAATCATATGTCTTTTTTTTCCTTCTACAACTAATAAATCATACATTTTAGATTTAAGTATTTCGGTTACTTTACCTTTATATTCACTATTATAATATACATCCATACCTATAAGTTCACTATCCAAGTATCCATTAAACTTATATTCATCCCTATCTATATATAAGTTTAATCCTTTAAATTTAATAGCATCATTTATATCATTTATATCAACAAGGGTTATCATATCAAACAATTTATGTACTCTATATGAATTAATGGTATATTTTTTATTATCTATATATACATTATTACCTATTTTAAATATATCATCTTTATATTTAAAATCACTTATAATTCTTATCTCACCTTTAATTCCGTGAGTATTTACTATTTTACCTACCAATATTAAATTCATATTTTACCTACTTAACTCATACAAAATTATACTAGTTGCTACGGCAACATTTAAACTTTCACATTTACTATTCATTGGTATATATATGTATTCATCACACATATCTAATATATTAGATTCTACACCTTTTCCCTCGTTACCCATTATTATAGCAAATTTTTCACTATTTTCAATATTTTTTAATACTTTTCCATTTTTTACACTAGTACCATATATTTTATAATCATTACATTTTAATTCTTCTATAAAATCTATTAAATTTCTTTCAATTATGTTCATACTGAATATAAGTCCTTGAGTTGCTCTAAGTACTTTACTATTATATAAGTCTACTGAATCTTCACTTAAAACTATAGTATCTATATTAAATGCTACACTACTTCTAATAATAGTACCTAAATTACCAGGATCTTGTATTCTATCTAATATTAATATCTTATTTCCTATATGTTTATTTTCTATCTTTTTACATATACCTATAACTTTAGGAGCATTCTCTAATTCAGTAATATAACTTAAGACACTTGAAGGTACAAAAGTTTTTGTAATATTTATATCAATATCATAACCAACACTAATTAATACCTCATCTAGTACATTATTTTTATATGCTTCTAATACTAAATGCTCTCCTTCTATTATAAATAAATTAGATTTATCTCTATATTTTTTTTGATTTAATTTTTTAATATCCTTAATTTTTTGATTTTTTATAGACTCAATAAACATATAACCACCTCTTTAATAAACTTGTAGTTGTGTTCCTATCTAATATTATACTAAATTTTTAACTATTTCTGTAGTCTTTATTGCAATTTTAATAAAATGTTTTAATAAAATCAAAAAATTGCGTTTCCGCAATTCATTTAAATTATAGTTTAATTACTTTTAATACTCATATATTAATTTTTTAATGTACCGATTGATACAACATAAACTCCATCTTCTCTTTTATAAGAATAATCTGCTCCTGTTAATACAACTAAAAATGTTGGTTCACCGCATTTTTTAATATCTACGCGCTCTTTAAACTTTAAAAGATTATTTGCTGCTTCATCAATATATCCAGCACCAAGTTTTATTTCTATTGCTCCCCATTTTCCACTGCTAGTTCTAAGTATTGCATCTATTTCAAAATCTTTCTCATCACGATAGAAAGTTATATCTCCACCATAACTTTGAGTATATATTTTTAAATCTCTCATGCAAAGTGATTCAAATAAGAAACCAAATGTATTTAAATCCTGAATTAAATCTTTAGGTTTAATTTCAAGTATTGCTGTTGCAATAGATGGATCAACAAAATATTTTTTTGGTTTAGTACGAAGAGCATATTTACTTCTAAAGTTCAAATTTGTAACATTAACATCTTCTATTACAAATAATTTTTCTAATGTATTTAGATAATCTGTTAGAGTTGGTCTAGATATATCATCATCAAAATTATTTTTAACATCACCTTCAATAGTTGAATTAGCAACAGGTGTTGAAATATTTCTTGCAAGGCTACGCAAAACATTCAACATCTTTTCAGGATTTCTTTTAACTTGATCTAATTGTCTTACTTCTTCATGTACTAATGATTTAACATATTCTTTAGCAAATCTATATTTAGCATCACTTTTAACCTCAATTGATGCAGGCCATCCACCTCTAACTATAATGCTCGCTAAATCCTCTAGTGTTAATTTAGATACACCTGAAATATCTTTTCCATCTATGATGTCAGAAAATGATACTTCACCAGTAGATTCTCCTGATTCAAATAAACTCATAGGGCGCATTAATACCCTAGATATTCTACCAGTTCCAGTATGCATTGTTTCTCCTTCACTTGGTCTAGCAGAACCTGTAAGAATGTACTCTCCTTTTTTTCCAGAATGATCAACATCTGTTCTAATTGAATCCCATACTACAGGATACATTTGCCATTCATCGAACATTCTTGGTTTTTCACCATTTAAAAATAATGACGGTTTAGTATTTTTAATTTCTTCATATTCTTGTTTCTTATCAGGATTTTGAAATTCAATTATGCTTTTTGCATGATGAAAACCTGTAGTAGATTTTCCACACCATTTGCACCCTTCTATAAGTACTGCTCCCATAATTTCCATAAGTTCATCTATTTCTTTATCAACTACTCTTGGTAAATAACTCATATTCTCCTCCTCATACAAAAAATTATATCACCATTTTACAAAAAAAGCAATTTTAATTTTACATTTTAGGAAAAATATATTGTTATAAATTTATATAACATTATTTAAAAATTTAAACAAAAAAGTGAAAAATTTCACTTTATTTCATAATTGATTTTGATACTCTTATTACAGGTCTTATACCATACTCACCTGACATTGACACAGATTCTTGTGTTCCATAAAGTACTGCCCAAGTATATTCCTGTAAATTAGCGACTTTTGTTGCCGTCCAATATCCTGAATTTTTATCTATATTATCATATAACCATTCAATATCTTCAAATGCCACTATATTTTTATTATCAGAACTAGTTTCATTAAATTCATTATCTGAAGAAATTTTTGCTACCTCATCAGCAGTTATAAGTCTTGCTTTATATGCCGAATAATTTATATTATAACTTGTGCCATCTACTTGTGTTATAGAGTATGATGGAACATTTAATACACCAGTCCATGAAGATGTATCTTGATATAATTTTTCTATTACCTCTTTAGGTGCTGATCCTGTTACACTAGACCATTTAACATTTGAAGTAGTATTATGATCTAATATAAGATCTATAGTTGTTTCACCCTCTACATCATTAAATGCATAAAATTTTAAACAACTGCTTTGTTCCCCTGTTGGATTAATACCATTATATCCAATAGTACTATTTGATGCCTTATACTCTGATACATTACATATCTTACCATTTTTTACATCAAAATATATAGGAGTTCCATCACTTATAAATACATCATCAAAAATATGCTCACATCCAGTTAAATCACTTGGATCAACTTCATATGAAATAATTGATCTACCTTTATCATTTACTTCACTTAATATTTTTATTTTTAAATCATCAGGCATAGGGGTATTATCTCTAGGATCTATAATATTACTATCAAGATTACCATATTTTTTTAAATCCCTAATTGTTATATATTTACAAGAATCACCTTTAGGTAACAAATTAATATTATCTGCACCCCAACTTTTAGCCGCACTTTTTATAGATGCGAGTTCTACATTATATAAATCATTTTTAGATTTTTTTAATATCCTAGTAACAGGAATAGTTATTATTAATCCTAGTAAAGATATTATTACTATTACAGTAAGTACCTCAACTAAAGTAAATCCTTTTTTATTTAAATTCATATTATACCCTCTTTATTATTAAATTAATTAGAATATCTAACACATCCATCTACATTATCATCATCTATAATAAAATCATATGTAGAATTTTCATATTCTAAAGTTGTAAATGTAACTTTAATTATCATATCATCAGATATTTCCTCATTATCAATTGCATTTATTATTTTTTTATCTAATACACCATAATCTTTTAAATCCTTTAGTGTTAGATATGTGCACTCATTACTAGAAAAATAATCTATTTTATCTGATACTAATAAAGCAGCAGAATCTTTTATTAAATTCATCTGTACTGATGAAATTTTTTCTTTTGAATTTTTTACAAGTTTAGTTATTGAAACAGTTACTACTACTGATAATAAAAGCATTATAGTAATAGATGCTAAAAGTTCAACTAAAGTAAATCCTTTTTCATTTGATTTCATATTATACCTCATTCATAAATATTTACACAATCAGTTATATCAGTTGGATTAACTTCATATGTATAATGTAAATTACCTTTTTTATTTATAGTAGCAGTTATTTTAATATTTAAATCATCACTTATTTTTTCATTAGTATTTGGATCTAATAATTCTTCATCTAAAAGTCCATAATTTTTTAAATCTAATACTGTTAATATTTTACACTCACTATCTAAAGGAAGTTTATCTATATTTTCACTACCCCATGTTTCAGCAGCCATTTTTATAGAACTCATTTGTGTTTCATACAAATCTTCTTTTGAATTTTTAACTATACTTGTTATAGATACAGTTGAAACTAACGCAAGTATTCCTAAAACAAATATAACACCTAATAACTCGATAAGAGTAAACCCTTTATTATTCATATATTCATCTACTTTCTATATAATTATACAAGAAAAAAAATACTTTTACAAGTATTTTAATCTCTATATTCAAATTCATAGTCAAGTATACGAACAGTATCTCCCTCTTGTATACCCATTTCTTTTAATTTATCATCTATACCAAGTTTTCTAAGTTTATTTGAAAATCTTCTAAATGCTTCATCACTAGCAAACCATGTCATTTTAAGAATTTTTTCTATTTCATCACCTGCTACGACATATGTATCACCATCTTTATATATTCTAAATGGTTGTTCTTCTTTAAATTTATATAATACATGACTTTCAAATTTTTCTTCCTCATATAGAGGTTCTTTTTTTTGAGTATCTAGAATGTCTGCTATTTTAACTAAAACTTCATCTATACCTTCTTTAGTTATAGCACTTATAGGATATACATCTTGTTTTATTACTTTTTTAAACTTTTCTAGGTTTTCTAATGATCCTTCAACATCCATTTTATTTGCAATTATTATTTGTGGTTTATCCATCAATTTCTTATTAAAATTCTCTAACTCTTTATTTATTATTTTATAATCTTCAATAGGATCTCTACCTTCAAAAGCAGACATATCTATAATGTGAGCAATTACTCTAGTTCTTTCTATATGCTTTAAAAACTTATCTCCAAGACCCTCACCTAAAGATGCACCTTCTATCAATCCCGGTAAATCGGCAACTACAAAACTTCTTCCATCTTTAACTCTTACTACACCTAAATTAGGAGTAAGTGTAGTAAAGTGATATGCGGCAATTTTTGGTTTAGCCGCACTTATCATACTTATAAGTGTACTTTTACCAACACTTGGCATACCAACTAAACCTACATCTGCTAAAAGTTTAAGTTCTACTTTTACTTTTCTTACTTCACCAGGTTCACCATTTTCACAAAATGCAGGTGCCGGATTATTTTTAGTAGCAAATGCCATATTGCCTCTACCACCACGACCACCATATGCCGCAATTACTCTATCATCTTTTTTTACTAAATCACCAACAATTAAATTAGTATCTAAATCAGTTATAGTTGTTCCAGGTGGTACTTTTATTATTAAATCTTCTGCATTTTTTCCATTACAACCTTTACCTGTACCATGTTCTCCACTTTTTGCTTTATATATTTTGTTATATCTTAAATCAATAAGAGTATTTAATCCCTCATCTACTTCAAAAATGATGGATCCACCTTTTCCACCATTTCCTCCGTATGGTCCACCCATCTCAATATATTTTTCTCTTCTAAATGCCATGCATCCGTTACCGCCACGCCCAGCATTAAGTTCAATTATTACTTCATCTATAAACATTAAAATCACCTTATTCTATTATTTAAAGAATATTAATTCACTTGTGATACATATTAATTATACTACTATTTCTTTATAAATAAAAGACTATATTTTCAATGTATATAAATGTTATAATGAAAAAAATAACTATTGGGAGGTAACATGAAAAATAAAGGATTTGATAATGAATTATATGTAAAATATCAAACAGAGACTATTAAAGAAAGAATAAAAATGTTTGATAATAAATTATATTTAGAATTTGGTGGTAAATTATTTGATGATTATCACGCTAAAAGAGTACTACCAGGATTTGAATTGAATGCTAAAATACGATTATTAGAAGAATTAAAAGATCAAACGGAAATAATATTTTGTATTAACGCTAACGACATAGGTAAAAAAATTAGAGAAGATTATGGAATTAGTTACGATCTTGAAGTTATAAGATTAGTTAAAATATTTACTAAATTAAATATAAAAGTTAACAGTGTAGTTATAACTTTATATACAGGTCAAACAACAGTTTCAAAATTTATGAAAAAATTAGAAAATATGGGTATTAAAACATATATACATACTCCAACTAAAGGATATCCTACTGATGTAGATACTATAGTATCTGAAGAAGGTTATGGTGCTAATCCATATATCGAAACAACTAAACCTTTAGTTGTTGTAAATGCTCCAGGACCATGCAGTGGTAAATTAGCAACTTGTCTATCACAACTATATCATGAATATAAACGAGGTATAAAAGCAGGATATGCTAAATTCGAAACATTCCCAGTATGGAGTTTACCATTAAAACACCCTGTTAATGTCGCATATGAAGCCGCAACTGCAGATATTGGAGATATTAATATGATAGACTCATTTCATTTAGATGCATATAATATTTCTGCAGTAAATTATAATAGAGATTTAGAAGTATTCCCTGTATTAAAAACAATATTAAAAAAAATTACAGGTAAATATATATATAAATCACCTACAGATATGGGAGTAAACTCTATTGGTAAATGTATTATAGATGATAATATAGTTAAAATAGCCGCTAGAAAAGAAATTATTAGAAGATACTATAAAGCATTAGTTGATTCTAAATTAAATAATAATGGTGATGATGTAGTTAAAAGAATTAAACTTCTTATGAATGAATTAGATATAGATGTTTATGAATTAAGTGTAGTTAAAGCATCCCTAGATAAAGAAACTAAATCAAAAGAAAAATCTATAGCATTACAATTAGATAATGGCACAATTATTACTGGAAGAAAAACTAAACTATTGAGTCCAACTAGTAGCCTTATATTAAACGCTATTAAAGTTTTAACAGATATACCAGATGAAGTAGATTTACTTTCTTCAAATATACTAAAACCTATATTAAAACTAAAAAAAGAAACTTTAAAAAGTTCTTCCATACTTAATTTAAATGATGTATTATTAGCACTTTCAATATGTTCAGTAACAAATCCAGTTATAGAAAAAGGTATAAAAAATCTTAAAAAACTAAATAATTGTGATGCACACTCTACATATATAGTAGATAAAATAGATCAAGATATCTTTAGAAAATTACATATCAATTTAACTTGTGAACCAGTATTTGATAATGAATAATATTATAACCTTGATATATATCTATAAGTATTACCTAAAGATAAATATGCTTTATATGAATTACTTGTAATCTCTATTTCTCTTTTATCTATATTAAATTTAGCCATTTTTCTTAATTTAATTCTTTGTCTTCTTATAGTTTTAATACAAGGTATACAAATTACCTTACCATTATTTAATAATTTATATCTCCATTTACAATATTTAAAAGTTTTATTTACTCTACTAATAAAACTTTTTTTAATATTTATTTTAATACTTAATAAATTACATATATTATTATATTTTTCTAATAGTTCTTTACCTTCTTTATAATCATAAATTAATACCACAGTATCATCCATGTAGCGAATTAGTTTAGTTTTATTTTCAACAAAATGATCTAAAGTATTTGGTATCATTATAGCCTCCATTTGAGCAATTTCAATGCCTAATGATATACCTTTACTTATAAATAAATAGTCCTCTATTACTTTGATAACTTTATCATCAAATATATATTTTTTATGTATATTATGTATTACCTCATGTGAGCAATTTTCAAAAAACTTTGAAAAATCAATAATCATAACATATCCATTAGTTTTGTTTTTTAAATACCATGAATATAACATTTTCTTAAGCCTATCCATACTAAATTTATATCCTTTACCTTTCATACTCGCACCATTGTCATATATTAAATGTCTTGTATATATAGGTACAATTATTTCATTACAAAGTATTTTATGTACCAATCTATCTTTAATATGTGGTGCTTGTATATTTCTAATTTTACCTCTTTCATTAATTATAAAATTATAAGTATCCCCTACTTTGTAATTATTAGTTTTAATATCCTTACATATATTGGAAATAATAGTAAATTCATGTAATTTAAAATTTTGAGTTGATTTTTTATATCCTACATTATTACAACATTTATCACCATAATACATAGCCTTATGAAAACAAAATGCATTATCTAAATCTGCATACTTTTCACTAGTTTCCTTAAGTTTTTTTAATCTCTTATCATTACTTCTTTTATATCTTCTTTCTTTTCTTTCTAAACTTGTCATTAAACTAAATCCTCCAATACATCTTTAAAAAAAAGACTGTAAAAATAATTTACAGCCTTAAGATTAATGTATAACAATTATCAAATATTTAAGTAGTTACATAGTCTTGTCCATGAAATTTAGATAAACATTTAAACTCTAAACCATGCAAGAAGCGTCCGAACAAGTACATCATTAATCACTTTCAAGATATTTTAATAAATATCTTAAGGAAAATTAATCCTTTCTTTCATAAGCAGTTTAAAGTGTTTAAAAACATCTTTATTTAACCTGTTCTGCCTATTAAACAGAAATCTGGCGAGACCCCATTAGTATTATTAGCATTGTTGTTATTCCAATCACCGTTATCATTCACATTGTAGAAATTGTTAGTATTGTTAGAATTAGCCGAGCGGAGCCATAAAACAAAGGGGTACTCAAAGCCCGTAAGCAATTTTACATCAATTTTCCTTATCTCAAAGGGAATTACAGAACATTACTTGTATTCCTCTTGAAATCAAAATTTCTAATATTTCTCTATCAGATATATCCTCTTTTTTTATTTTATCAAATTTTTTCTTATCAGAAGCAAGCACACCTTTAATTAAATCATACTGTCTTCCATAATTTACACCCAAATCTTCCAAAGTATTATCTAACATTCTAGTTGCTTCTTCTCTCGTGTAATTTTTATTATTCTTTCTAGAAAAGCATTTTGAAGGATTCATATATAGTACCCTAACCATATCCATAACTCTTTTTTCTAATGCAGTTAGTGTAGCCCTAGACATGATAATTAACCATCTTCGAGTAACAAAATCTTCATACTCTTTTGGAGTTATATTATTTGCCATATTTATTAAATCTGCTTGAAGACAAGCAAGTCTATCTATTGGTTGTTGGTATATTCTAGCCCATCTGGCAGATAATTTAGATGCTAGATTCATTATATCTTTTTGTAATTCAAAAGCATTATCGACATAATCTAACCCACTAGGTTTTCTTTTGAATTTTGGTATACTCATATATTCACCTCAATATTATTATTATTATTATTTTCAAAAACATTCGAGTTGTACTCACTTCCGTTCGTAGCAACTTATCCGAATGTTTTTGATCCGATTATCCTATTCGGAA
>CANRAQ010000026.1 GCA_947628725.1 uncultured Bacilli bacterium
TAACACCAACTTAATTATACTAAATAATATAAAAAAAGTAAAATAAGAATTTCTATTTTTTCATTTTTTCTGATATAATAGTGTAGGTGATGTAGATGGAACTATTAGAAAAATTACAAATACCTTATAAAAATATAAAATTATATGAAAGAGCTTTAACACATACAAGTTACGCAAATGAAAACAAAGTAGAAAGTTATGAGAGACTTGAATATTTGGGTGATGCGGTACTTGAATTAATAATAAGTGAGTATATGTATAAAAATACTGAATATGAAGAGGGAAAGATGACTAAATATAGAAGTCATTATGTATGTGAGAATGCTAATTTCGAATATTCTACTAGATTAGGACTAAATGAATATTTAAGACTAGGTCATGGTGAAGAAGAAAGAGGAGGAAAATATAGAAAAGCTATCGTAGCAGATATATTTGAATCTTTTATAGGTGCCATGTATTTAGATTTAGGTTTAGAAGAAGTAAAAAAATTTATATATAAACATGTTATACCATTGATAGAAAATAAGAATATAGATTTTTTTGACGATTATAAATCTATATTACAGGAATTAGTTCAAACTGATAAAAAAAGTTTGGAATATGTAATTGTAGATGAGAGTGGTCCAGCACATGATAAGATGTTTACTGTAGAAGTAAGAATAGATAATATAAAATATGGTGAAGGATGCGCACATAGTAAAAAAGAAGCAGAACAACTTGCCGCTCATGATGCACTTGCTAAATCACAAAATGGTGATTTTAATGATAAATAAGATATTTGAAGAAATAAAAAAAGAAGCAAGAAATAATGAAGTATCTATAATGTTAGATGGATACGATACTGTAGTTAGAATGCAATTTAATATAGTAGATGATAAAGTATATGATATGCCTAATTTTTATATAAAAAATAGGTATGAATTTTATGATAACTTAAATAAATATGTATATAATGCACTAGAATTTTACGAATTAGAACCAACAGAAGAAAATATAAAGATGATTCTTACATATATTTGGGCTAATATAACTCCAACAGAAATGAAGTGTATCGAGAAATATTTAGAAAAATACATATGCTTTATTAGTGATAATACACTTAAAATTTCAAGTGGATATGAGAAGACTAATATAGGAAATCTACATTTTAATGTTTTAAAACAATCGATTATGCAAGAAACACCATACTGTTTTAAGTCATATTTTGAAAACGATGATGGTTCAAAATTCTCATTACCACGAATAAGTTTTGGAATAAAGGATAATATATGTTATATATATGCAATACAAAATAAAGATAGCAAGATAAACATAGATGCAAAGTATAATCTACTAGTAAAAGACTCAATCAGAAGTATAAATAGTGGTGTAAAAAAATATAGAAATGTATCACCATCTTTTATAATTTCACTTTCATTATTTATATCATTTTTAAAACATAATAATATAAGTAAAGTAAAAGTAGAAACACCTCTTGAAATTAGAATTAATAATAGAAAATCTGTAGCAGATTATAAAATTAAATTTTATAGCGCAAAAGGAACATTAAGTCCTGAAACACTAGATGATTTCAAAAAAGAAATAAATCTTAAAAGATTAAATGATGATTATAATAGTACGATAAAATTTATAAATTGTTTTAATAGATTAAAAGTACATTTTGATAATATATTTATGGATGAAAACGATATTAATAATGATATAATATTAGAGGTTATGAATTTAATTACCAATAATAGTTTCTTAAAAAGTATTGTCGATGATAAAAATTTTTATTATATAGAAAAGGAGAGATATAATGGGAAGATTTCCTAATATAGCAGCTGCAAAAGCTAAAACAGGTGCAGCAAAAGGTAAATTATACGGAATGTATGCTAAAGAAATATATCAAGCAGCAAAAAATGGTGGAGTAACTCCAGAGGGTAATCCAAGTTTAAAAAGATTAATAGAAAAAGCAAAAAAAGAACAAGTACCAAGTGATGTAATTAAAAGAGCAATAGATAAGGTAAATTCAGGTGCTGGGGAAAATTATGAAACACTTACATATGAAGTTTTTGGACCAAGTGGTTCAACACTTATGGTAGAGTGTCTTACAGACAATGTAAATAGAAGTGTAAGTGATGTAAGAGCCGTAATAAATAAGTGCCATGTAAAACTAGGCGCTATGGGTAGTGTAGCATATATGTATGATAATTTATGTACAGTAGGATTTAGTGGACTTACTGAAGATGAAGTAATGGAAACATTAATAGAAAACGATGTAGATTTTATAGACATGGAAAATAATGATGGCAATATTTTAATATTTGGTAATCCTAATGATCTATTTAAAATTAAAGAGGCTATAACTAAAGTAAAAAGTGATATAGAATTTACTGTAGATGAAATATGTATGTTACCTAAAGAAAGAATAAAACTAAGTGGTGAAGACTTAGAAATATTTAATAAATTATTAAATATGTTAGATGAAGTAGATGATGTACAAAATGTATATCATAATGTTGAATTATAATAGGTCATAAGACCTTTTTAAGTGTGATATATATGATTTTAGAAAATTGGACTAGTGAAGACATTAATAGACTAAATATTTATCTAGATTCTATAAAAAATGTAGATAAGATAGATTGGACTAAGAAAAATATAAATACTAATATGCCCTGTTTAGGAATAAAGATGCAAGTATTAAGGTCAGTTGCAACCGAAATACTAAAAGGAAATTATATAAGTTATTTAGATTTTTGCAACTATAAAACTTATGAATCTAGTATAATAAATATACTTATAATAAATAAAATAAAAGATTTTAAAACAAAAGAAAAGTATCTAACTAAACATGTAAATATATCTGATAATTGGGCTATGATTGATGCAATAAGCATAAAAGATATAAAAAGTTTTAATGATGATAGACATTTTTCTTTAGCCATTAAATATATAAAAAGTAATAAATGTTTTGTAAGAAGAGCAGGTATTAGAATATTATTTGCCTATATTGATATTAATCATATAGATAAGATATTAAAATATATATCCGATATGACAGATGAAAAAGAATATTACGTAAACATGATTATATCTTGGTTTTTATGTGAAGCATATATATATTATCCTGATAAAGTAATTGAAATTTTAGTTAGTAATAACTTAAACGAATTTGTCATAAATAAAACTATTAGTAAATGTATGGATAGTTATAGAATAAGTAAAGAGGATAAAATAAAGTTAAAGGAGTATATGTGTATGAAAAAAATATTATTTATTTTAGTTACTATGTTTACCTGTATGTTAAATATAAAAGCCATAGATATAAAATCAAATAATGCTATTTTATATAATTTAAATGATAATAGTATATTATATGAAAAAAATATTAATGATAAAATATCTATCGCATCTTTAACTAAAATAGTAACAGCTATAACTATAATAGATAATGAAAAAGATTTAAATAAAGAAGTAACTGTAGATTATAATATGTTAAGTGGATTAGATGGATATTCTAAAGCAGGACTTAAAGTAGGAGATAAAATATCATACTTAGATTTACTTTATGCATTAATCCTTCCATCAGGCTCTGATGCGGCTCAAGTACTTGCAATTTCAAATAGTGGAAGTATTGAATCTTTTGCTAATCTTATGAATGACGAAGTTGAAAAAATAGGAGTTAAAAATAGTCATTTCGATAATCCTGTAGGAAAAGATAGTGATAATAATTATTCTACTGTAAGTGATGTTTCTAAAATATTAATATATAGTTTAAATAACGATGTATTTAAAAAAATATTTGAAACACCTACATATAACTTATCTAACTTAAATATAGAACTTAAAAGAACTTTAATGGAATCTGAAGAAAAATATAATTTAGATACTAAAATTATAAAAGGCGCTAAAACGGGATTTACATATGATGCAGGTCTTTGTTTAGCAAGTACTTCTACAATAGAAGATGTAAATTATTTATTAGTGACTTGTGGTGCACCAACAAATTATCCATACCATATAATAGATACTTTAGATATATATAATTATTTTAGTTCTACTTATGGATACATAAATATATTAAGTAAAGATCAGTTAATAGATAAAATAAAAGTAAAAGGAAGTAAAATAAAAGAATACGATATAAAATCTAATGTAGATCTTGATATGTATCTAGAAAAAACTAAGACAAAAAAAGATTTTACATATACCTATATTGGAATAAATGAGTTAAATAAAAAAATAAAAGTTGGAGATAAATTAGGTATAGTAGAAGTAAAAGATAAAGATAAATTATTATATACATATGATGTATATTTGGATTTAGATATAAAATATTATAATTATTTATTATATATAAGTGTAGCTATTTTATCAGTAGTATTAATATTTATAATATTTATTATTAGAAAATTAAACAGGTGACTGTTTTTTTTGAACTTGAAAAATTACTTTGACTTTATACCATATAAAGTGTATAATATTATTATTAGAATAAATAGGGAAATGTGGTGATTACATGTATGATTTAGGCGAACACTTTAAAACAACTTTAGAAAATAAATTACCAGATACTTCATGTGTATTTAAAGGTAATAAATATCGTATAACTGTTCTTACTGAAAGATTAGTAAGATTAGAGTATAGCAATAATGGAGTATTTACAGATAATTTAACTCAACTTGTAACTAATAGAAATTTTAAAAAGCCATTATTTAAAGTTGAAGAGAGTAATTCTTTATTAAGAATAACGACTAATTATTTTGTATTAGAATATGTTAAAGAAAAGAATTTTAAAGGTACTAAATTATCACCAATGAGTAATTTAAAAATATCACTAGTAAATAGTGATAAAATTTGGTATTATGGTCACCCTGAAGTAAGAAATTTTAACTTAAGTGCATATAAATTAAAAAATGATAAAGATAGATTAATACAAAGAAGTTTATATTCGTTAGATGGATTTGCTTCTATCGATGATTCTAAATCTGCAATTATAAATGTAGATGGTACATTACAAGAAAGGCCTTCAAATAATATAGATATCTATGTATTTTTATATAATAATGATTTTTATAGATGTCTTACTGATTATTTTGATTTGACAGGTTATCCACCACTTATACCACGTGATGCATTAGGTAATTGGTGGTGTAAAAAAGAAGAATATAACGATGAAGAAATTGCACACTTAGTAAAAAAATTTAAAGATGAAGATGTTCCTATATCTTTATTAGTTTTAAATAATTGGAATAAAGAAAATGAATTTATATTTAAAGACAAATATAAAAATATAAAAGATATTATAGAGTTTTTACATATTAAAAATATAAAACTTGGATTATCTATAGATGATCCTATAGTTTTTAAAAATAATACTAATATTAATTTAAATTTAAAGAATTATTTGCCAGTAGATAAAGATGGTAATATTCCATTTAATGTATATGATCCTAGAACTATAGATGCATTTTTAAAACTTGTAATTCATCCTATAGATAATATAGGTATAGATTTTTATTCTATTAATACAATAGATAAAAATCATTTAGATAGACTTGCAATAATTAAACACTATTTATATAACGATAGATTAAGATTACAAAATATTAGACCAATAATTAGTGCGCACAATCCTACTATAGCTGCTCATAGATATCCAGTTTTATATGCAGGAGAAGCATTAGTTGATTGGAATTCATTAAAACATATTCCAGAATTTAATTTATCTGCATCAAACATGGGAATAAGCTTTTATAGTCACGATTTTGGTGGATCAAAAGGTGGAATAGAAGATAGTGAATTATTTATAAGATATATACAATTAGGGGTATTTTCACCAATACTTAGAATAGGATCTGAAAGTGGAAAATATTATAAAAGAGAACCTTGGAAATGGACATTAAAACCTAGAACGATAGTTAAAAATTTCTTAAATCTAAGGTATAAATTAATTCCTTATATTTATACAGAAGCATATAAATATCATAAGTATGGTAAACCTATAATTGAACCAATATATTATAGATATCCATCTTTATATGATGACGCTAATTATAATAGTAATTATTATTTTGGCTCAAATTTTTATGTAAGTCCAATTGTAACTAAGAAAGATTATATTATGAACAGGGTTATTCATAAATTATTTATACCAGAAGGTATATGGTATGATTTCTTTAATGGTAAAAAATATTCTGGAAATAAAAAGTATGTATCATTTTATAGAGATCATGAATATCCAGTATTCGTTAAAGCAGGATCTATAATACCTATGTCACTAAATGAATTTAATGATACAAAAGTTCCTAGTTCAATTGAGTTACAGGTTTTCCCTGGGGCTAGTAATACATATAGTATATATGAAGATGATGGTAATACATTTAATTATAAAAATGGAGACTATTTAATAACTAATTTAGAATTCTTATATAAAAAGAATAATTATAGTTTGACAATACTTCCTGTTTCAGGTAAAAAATCAATAGTTCCTCCAACAAGAAACTATAAAATTGTATTTAAAGATACTAAACCAGACGCTAAAGTTACAAGTTATGTAGGAAGTAATAAAGTAGATAACAAAAGTTACAAAGATGGAGACGATTTAGTAGTCGAACTTGAAAATATATCTACAAGCGCTCAACTTACTGTAGTATGTAGTGGTGAAAATATAGAGATAGATGCAATTAGAATAATAAATGAAGATATAGTGTCTATTATAAGTGATTTACCAATTAAAACAGTTGTAAAACAAAGAATAGATAGTATTATGTTCTCTGATAAATTAACTACTGCTAAAAAGAGGATAGAAATAAGGAAATTAGCGCATGGTAAAGATTATTTAGAGAGAAAATATATAGATTTATTTCTAAAATTACTTGAATATATTAGTGAAGTGTAATATAATATATGTATATTTTTTGAAAAACGATGAAAAAGAGTATTAGTAGGTTAGATGCTATATAGAGAAAAAGTGGTTGGTGAAAACTTTTAGATATATCCTATGAACTTGCTTTGGAGTTTTTAGTTAACTACGTTACAGTTTAAAGGCACTTATTAGTGTGAATTAAGGTGGTACCACGTAAATCACGTCCTTATACTGGATGTGATTTTTTTTGGAGGGATTGTTATAAAAGAGTTAGTATTGTTTATTTTAGTATTTGTTTTAGTATATTTATTTTATGTAGTATTTGTACTCATGAGAAAAAATGTACTAAAAAAATTTCCAGATGGTTTAAATGTTATGTATTTAAGGAAAAAATATAATGTTAAAATAACTGATAAAAACATAAAAAAGATTGCTAATTCAGTATTTTTAGCTAATTCATTTATATTATCCACTGCTGTATCGATAGTAAGTTGTTTTAAAAGTTTTATTATTGGAATATTAGTAAGTATAATTCCAATTATATTAATGATTTTAATTATATATCATTTTATTGGAATACACTATGGGACAAGGAGGAACAAATAAAATGTACGATTTTAAAAAAATAGAAAAGAAATGGCAAGATTACTGGGACAAATCAGAATCATTTAAAGCAATTAATGGAGATAAAAGAAAACCATACTATATATTAGTTGAGTTTCCATACCCATCAGGAGCTGGACTTCATGTAGGACATGTTAGAAGTTATACTGCTCAAGATGCTTTAGCGCGTATAAAAAGAATGCAAGGGTATAATGTACTTTTCCCTATGGGATGGGATGCTTTTGGTGCTCCAGCAGAACAGTATGCAATAAAGAATCATATTCATCCAAAGGATGCAGTAAAAGAAAATATAAAGACATTTAAAGGACAAATGAAATCATTAGGTTTTTCATTTGATTGGTCGCGTGAATTTTCTACGACTGATCCAGAATATTATAAATGGACTCAGTGGCAATTTTTAAAATTTTATGAACATGGAATGGCATATAAAGATACTATTCCTGTAAATTGGTGCCCAAATTGTAAGACAGTACTTTCAAATGAAGATGCAGCTGGTGGAGTATGTGAAAGATGTGGAAGTACAGTAGTACAAAAAGAAAAATCACAGTGGATGCTTAAAATGAGTGATTATGCCGAAGATTTACTTAAAGGATTAGATGATACAAATTTTGCTGATAAAGTTAAAATTGGTCAAATAAATTGGATAGGAAAATCTAAAGGGGTAGAAGTAGATATATCTCTTGTAGGTGGAGGAAAATTTTCAATATTCACAACTTGTATTGAAACTATATATGGAATTACATTCTTTGTAATCGCACCTGATGGTAAACTTATAAAAGAATTGATGCCAAGAGTAGAAAATAAAGAAGAAGTTTTAGAATATATAGAAGAAACTAGTAAAAAATCCAATATGGATAGAACTGAACTTAACAAGGGAAAAACAGGAGTAGAAGTAAAAGGTATTAAAGCAATAAACCCTGTAAATGGAAAAGAAGTACCAATATTTTTAGGAGATTTCGTATTAGGTGATTATGGTACAGGAGCAGTTATGGCAGTTCCTGCACATGATGAAAGAGATTACGAATATGCTAAAGTACATAATCTTGATATAATCGAAGTAATAACAGGTGGAGATATTCAAACTAAGGCATATGAAAAATATGACTATTTGGAAAATAAGGATGCTAAACTTATAAATTCAGAACAATTTAGTGGTATGAGTGTAATGGAAGCTAAACATGCAATAACAAAATATCTTGTAGATAAAAATATAGCTAGAGAAGTAAATAATTATAAGATGAGAGATTGGATTTTTTCAAGACAAAGATTTTGGGGAGAACCAATACCTATGATTTATTGTGAAGATTGCGGTTGGGTTCCAATGGATGAAAAAGACTTACCATTGCTTTTACCAGATGTTGCAGAATATGAACCAACAGATAATGGTGAAAGCCCACTTGCTAAAATAAGTGAATGGGTAAATACTACTTGTCCTAAATGTGGAAAACCTGCAAAAAGAGAAACAGATACTATGCCAAACTGGGCAGGTTCATCATGGTATTTCTTAAGATTTATGGATTCTAATAATACAAAAGAATTTGCTAGTATGGATGCAATGAAGTACTGGAATAAAGTAGATTGGTACAATGGAGGTATGGAACACACTGCAAGGCATTTACTTTATGCTAGATTCTGGGTACAATTCTTATATAATATAGGACTTGTTCCAAATAAAGAGATGATCTGGACTCGTGTAAGTCATGGAATGATACTTGGTGAAAATGGCGAAAAAATGAGTAAATCAAAAGGTAATGTAGTAAATCCTGATGATGTAGTTAAAGAATATGGTGCAGATGCTCTTCGTACATACGAAATGTTTATAGGCGATTACGAAAAAGATGCATCATGGAGTGAAAATGGACTTAAAGGTTGTAAAAAATTCTTAGATAGAATATATAGATTAGGAACTAAATTAAATGGTTCAAACGAATATACAAAAGATGTTGAAATAATTATAAATCAAACTATAAAAAAAGTAACAGATGATTTAAATACTATTAAATATAATACTGCAGTATCTGCTTTAATGATTTTACTTAACGAATTAGAAAAATTAGATAGTATATCAAATAAAGATTATAGAACATTACTTCATTTACTTAATCCAATTGCTCCTCATATTACAGAGGAATTGAATGAAAAATATAATCTAGGTGAAATGTTTGTAAGATCAAACTGGCCAGAATATGATGATACTAAACTAGAAAATAATACATTCACTATGGTAGTACAGGTAAATGGAAAAGTAAGAGGTAAGATAGAAGTAGATTCTAACACTAGTGAAGAAGAAATGAAAAAATTATCACTTACTATAGATAATGTAAAAGCATTTACTGATAATAAAGAAATAGTTAAAGTAATAGTTATACCTAAAAAATTAGTAAATATTGTAATAAAATAGAAATTATACAAAATTTCTATTTTTTTCTTAGTAATATTGTAGTTATTAAATTATTGTTTACAAATATTAAATAATTAGAAAATATATAAGTAGATATTAAAAAAATGCCTTTTGATAATATTTTTATTGTATGGTAAAAAAATTATCGAAAGGAGATTAATATGAAAAAAATTGTATTACTTTTAATTACTTTGTTTATAGCACTAACAGGTGTATCTGCTAAAGAATCATTCTATTTAGGAGGTAAAGTAAATGATTTACATATAAATATGTATAAAGGTTCAAACAAATATAATGGATATTTATATCAATATAGAAGAAGTGATGGGAAACTAGTCTATTGCATAGAACCATTTAAATTAATAAACACTAAAAATAGTTATGATGTGTATAACTATAATGATAAAAAATTTAATTTAAATAGTGATATATTAAATAGGATTAATTTAATCGCATACTACGGTTATAATTACAATAATCATACTGATTTAAAATGGTATGCAGCAACTCAATTTCTTATATGGCAAAGTTTTGGTTTAGATGGTATTTATTTTGATGATCCATATACTCTTAATAAAACTAATGATTTAACTAATGAAATAAAAGAGATAGAAAATCTTGTAAATAAATATAATGTACTACCTAGTTTTGCTAATAAAACACTTCAATATAGTACAAATAAGACATTTAAACTTGTAGATGAAAATAATGTTTTAAATAGTTATCAAATTTTATCTTCTGATATTGATGTTACTATAGATAATAATGTTATGAACATTAATACTAAAGAAGATGGAATATATAAGATAAAATTTATTAAGAAAAGTCCTATAGATAATGAATATCTATTATATTATTTAGATGGTGCTCAATCTTTAATAGCACCTGGTAAAATAAATGATATAAATTTTGAATTAACTATAGAAGTAGATGGCGGAAGTATTACTATAAATAAAGTAGATAGTGAAAACAAAAATAGGCTAGAAGCAACACTAAAAGGTGCGATATATGGTCTATATGATTCTAAAGATAATTTAATAGAGAAATTAGTTACAGATGAAAAAGGTATTGCTTATATAAAAGATTTACCACTTGGTTTATATAAAATAAGAGAATTACAGCCTAGTAAAGGATATATATTAGATGAAAATATATATGAGATAAATATTACAAAAGATACAAAAGATTTTACAATATTATCAAATGAATCCATAATAAAAGGTAAATTAAAAATAAATAAATATTATGGAGGAGATAATAATTATAGAATAGAAAATAATGCTACATTTGAAATATATGACTCTAGTAATAATTTAGTAGGGACATATAAAACTAAAAATGGTGTTATAGAATTAAATTTGCCATACGGAAAATATACTGTAAAGCAAGTAGGCGGAATTAATGGTTATAAATATGTAGAAGACTTTGATATTTTTATAGGTGAAGAAAAAACATATGAATATACACTTCGTAATGAAATAATAAAAGGTAAACTTAAAATAAATAAATATTATGGAGAAGAAGACAATTATAAATTAGAAGATGATGCCGTATTTGAAATATATGATTCTAATAATAATTTAGTGGGAACATATAAAACTAAAAATGGTATTTTAAATGTAGAATTAAAATATGGAAGATATAAAGTCGTTCAAAAAGAAGGAATTGAAGGGTATGAATTAAGTAATAGTTTTGACTTATTTGTAGGTGAAGAAAAAGAATATAGTTACAATTTATATAATAAAAAAATATATGGAACAGTAACAATAAAAAAATACTATGGTGGTAGTACTTTAGAAGATGGTGCAACATTTAAGATAAGTAATAATGAAAATGTATTTTATGTTACTACTTTAAATGGTATAGCAACTATTAAATTACCTTATGGAAATTATAGGGTAGAACAGTTGACTGGTAAATATGGATATAAAAATATAGAACCTTTTAATATATCTATAACTGAGTCTAAAAATTATCTTTATGAATTAAACGATGATATAATGATAGTAGAAGTACCTGATACAGGAATTTATAGAAAGAAAAATAATAGTTATATATTTATAACTATATCAGGTGTAATAATATTGTTATATTCAATAATAAAAAGAGCTATTTTTCAATAACTCTTTTTATGTCGTTAATTATAGGTAGTATGATAGGATTTCTACCTGTCTTATCATATATAAATGATGATAAGTTATTAATTATGTCATTTTTAATATCACTAAATATACAGTTGATTTTAAGATTATTATTTATAATATTAGTTGCTTCGTTTTCAATTTCTTTTAATAATTCAATATTTTCTTGTATAAGTACAAATCCTCTTGAAGTTATATTAGGTGAAACTACTAATTGTCTTTTTTTAGTATCTATATTTGCAATTACAACTATAATACCATCACTAGACATAATTTTTCTTTCTCTCATCACAGCATTACCAATTTCACCAATTCTATTATGATCTATATATATATCGCCTGCTTGAATGGTATTCTTTTCTTTCTTTATTACACCTTTATATAATGATAATACTTCACCATTTTCAAGAATAAATGTATTTTCTTTAGGTATACCACACTCAACAGCTAAATCTGCATGACTTTTAAGCATTCTATATTCACCATGAAATGGTAGAAAATACTTTGGTTTAATAAGTCTTAACATAAGTTTTAATTCTTCTTGATTACCATGACCTGATGTATGTATATCACTTAAGAAAGTATTAGTATAAACTTTTACTCCTTGTAAATATAATTTATTAATAATTCTTGAAATACTAAGACCATTACCAGGTATAGCAGAAGATGAAAATACAACTACATCATCATCTTGTAATTTTATTTGCTTATGAGAATTATTTGCAATTCTAGAAAGAGCAGCAAGTGGTTCACCTTGAGAACCTGTACAAAGAAGACAAACTTCATTATTTGGTAGATTATTAGCTTGTTCTGGAGTTATAAATATTTCTCTATGTTTTATATATCCAGAAGTTAGGGATATTTCTATATTATTTTCCATACTTCTACCAAATATGGCTATTTTTCTATTATTTCTTTTACATGTATCAACTATATGTTTTAATCTATAAATATTAGATGCAAAAGTTGCAATTATAATTCTTCCACTATGTTGAGAAAATATATGTGAAAGAGCGGCATCTACTTTAGATTCACTTATACTCATACCTTCATTTAAAGCATTTGTACTATCACTTAATAGTAAAGATACACCACGAGAACCTATTTCAGCCATTTTATGTATGTTAGCCATAGGACCAATTGGAGTTAAGTCGAATTTAAAGTCTCCAGTAGTGACTATAGTACCATTTGGTGTATGTATAACAATACCATGTGAATCTGGAATAGAGTGAGTAGTTCTAAAAAATTCTACTGACATAGTTTTAAATTTAACTTTTGTATTTTCATCATAGACAATTAGATTTTTATAATTGATATTTCTATCTTCTAATTTTTTTCTAATCAATCCAGCAGCCTGATTTGGTGAATATATAGCTGGAATATTTATAGTTTGAAGTAGAAAAGGTATCCCACCAATATGATCTTCATGTCCATGAGTTATAAATAGTGCTTTTACTTTACTTTCATTTTTCTTTAGAAAAGTAAAATCAGGTATAATATAATCAACTCCTGGAACTTCACCAGAAGAAAAAGTAATTCCTACATCAGTAATTATTATTTCATTATTTGTCATAAAACAATACATATTTTTACCAACTTCGTTCATTCCACCGAGCGCAAATATTTTAGTATCATTGATATTATTATTTCTTATTCTCATATTTTCCTCCTTTCTTTTTAGTAATTCGACTATATAATTATACTATCAAATACACTTTTTGTCTAGTCGATTGTTTTTTT
>CANRAQ010000027.1 GCA_947628725.1 uncultured Bacilli bacterium
TATTTCTTTTGATTTTTCTTTTGTACCATTTATTATATTTATTATTATTGGTACTGCTATTAGGGCTATTATTGCTAGTATTACTATTACTGCTAATAACTCTATTAATGTAAAACCTTTATTTTTCATATATCCTTACTCCTTTCTTATTTTACATCACTACCATAATATCAAAAAAAAAAAATGCAAGTGTTTTTTCAAAAATTTTCACATATTTACATTTTTTATGTCTATTATTAATATTATATATTTTTAGATTATTATACTATTTACTTATATTTTTTGTTATTTCATC
Organism: uncultured Bacilli bacterium; assembly: GCA_947628725.1. GTDB lineage: Bacteria > Bacillota_I > Bacilli_A > RF39 > UBA660 > UMGS1613. The sequence continues at coordinate 296 of CANRAQ010000027.1, forward strand.
TATTATTTCTAAACATAATTTTTGTGATTTTAATGAACTTAATTCATCATAGTTTTGATTTAATAATTCATTATTTGATATAACTCTAATTGCTATAACAGGTGTATTCATTGAATTAGAAGCAATATATGCTCCTGCAACTTCCATAGATTCACATAATACATTATAGTTTTTATTGTTTGATATTATATCTTTATTATTTTTTGTCCATATATCTCCACTACCTATTTTTCCATATATTACATTATAATTATTAATAGATTTTAAATTTTTTATTTTATTTAATAAATCTTTATTAGTTTTATATGATATAAATTCATTATCAAGTGATAAATATCCATCGTTTTTCCAAGGATTAAGTATATTTGTTTCTTTATCTTTTTCCATAGAAAAGTGTGATAGGTAATAGAAGTCTTCTGCAATTATTATATCTTCTTTATTTATTTCTTTATTGCAAGCACCTGCTGTTCCTTGATTAATTATAAATAGGGGATTATATTTAATTATTGCTAAAGAAGTAGCAATAGAACTTGTTATTTCCCCTATTTTTGTTTTACTTATTATTACAGGATAATTATTATATGATCCTTCATAAAATATAAAATTATTATATTCTATTTTTTTAGGTTTTATAGCATCTATTAAATAATTTATCTCTGAATATAAGGCTCCTTGTATTATTATTGGTTTCATAATTTATCTCCTATTTAATTGATTTTTTAAGTATATCTAGCATATCTATTAAGTAATATATAAAGTGTTTATCAAGTCCTACTATATCTAATGTTATAGTTAATTCTTCATTTTTCATAGAAAATCTAAATTTACGAGTAAGAGATATTACATCTAAGAAAAGTAATTCTCCATCTATTTTTTTTGTTAATTCTTGTGTAAGTGTTATTGATATGAAGTTTTTAGTTTGATTTACTTTTTTAATAGAAATATCTTTAATCTTTTTTTCAAATAATTCTTCATACATATATATAATTATATTTTCATCTAATGTACCAAATCTATCTTCTAATTCTTTTTTAGTTTTTTCTAGACTATCTATAGAATTTATTTTATTTATTTTTTGATGTATTTCTATCTTTAAATCTTCTTCTTTTGCATATTTATCATCTATAGTCGTTTCAACTTCTATTAAAGGTTGAGTATCTAATTCATCTTTATCTATATTTATTCCTTTTAATTTATTTATTTCATCATTTAACATATCTAGAAATAATTCAACACCAACACTATCTATAAATCCTGATTGTTCTTGTCCTAATATATCTCCTGCACCTCTTATAGATAAATCTCTCATAGCAATAGAAAATCCACTACCTAATTCAGTAAATTCTTTTATTACATTAAGTCTTTTTTTTGCTACATCTGATAAAATTTTACCTTTATTGTACATTAAATATGAGTATGCAATTTTATTACTTCTACCAACTCTACCCCTTATTTGATATAGTTGTGATAATCCATATCTATCTGCATCTATTATTATTAAAGTATTAACATTAGGTATATCTATACCAGTTTCAATTATTGTCGTACATAAAAGTACATCATATTCTTTATTCATAAATTTATACATTACATCTTCAAGTTCATTTTTTTGCATTCTACCATGGCCACATATTATTTTTGCTTCTGGAATAAGATTTTCTAATAATCTTTTTTTATCTTCCATGGTTGCTATGTCATTATATAGTATAAATACTTGACCATCTCTAGAAAGTTCTTTATATATTGCATCTTTTATTACATTTAAATTTTCTTCTAGGACATAAGTTTGAATTGGATATCTATCTACTGGTGGTGTTTCTATTAAAGATAAACTTCTAACACCGGCAAGTGACATCTGTAATGTTCTTGGAATAGGTGTAGCACTTAATGTTAAAACATCTATATTATTTTTATAAGATTTAATTTTTTCTTTATGCTTAACTCCAAATCTTTGTTCTTCATCTATTACAAGTAATCCTAATCTTTTACATACTACATCATCAGATAATATTCTATGTGTACCTATTAATAAATCTACTTTACCTTCACTTAAATCTTGTAATATTTCTTTTTGCTTTTTTACTGGAACAAATCTATTTAATAATTCTACTCTAACTGGAAATTCTTTAAATCTTTCTATAGCATTATTATAGTGTTGTTTTGATAGAATTGTCGTAGGACATAAAAACATTGCTTGTTTATTTGACATAATAGCCTTGAATATTGCACGAAAAGCAACTTCTGTTTTACCATATCCTACATCTCCACAAAGTAATCTATCCATAGGTTTTTTGCTTTCCATATCCTTTTTTATTTCATCTGTTACTTTTATTTGATCTTTAGTTTCTTCATATGGGAAATTTTTTTCAAATTCTACTTGTTCTTCTGTATCTTTTGCAAAAGCATAACCTATAGACATTTCTCTTTCTGAATATAATTTAAGTAAATCTCCTGCAATATTTTCTATTTTTTTCTTTATATGTAATTTAGTTTTTGCCCATTCAGTTCCACCTAATTTATTAACTTTTGGTACTATTCCTTCATTTGATGAATATTTATTTATAAATTCTAATTTTTCAACTGGTATATATAATTTATCTTCATCTTTATACTCAATAGTTATATAATCTTTTTTTAAACCATTTTTAGTAAGTGTTTTAATACCTTTATAAATTCCTATACCATGGGCAAAATGTACTACATAATCACCTATATTTAATTTATTTATATCTCTAATTTTTGATCCCATTTTAAATTTAGATTTATATGCGATATTGTTTTCTTTTTTATTAAATAATTCCTTTTCTGATACTACTACAAAGTTATTAATTATATATCCATTTTTTATCTTTTTTACTATTAAATTTATTTTATTTTCTATTATGGTATTGATGCTAGTGAATATAATATTTTTATTATTAAGTTCTTCTTCTAATTTATTTATTTTATATCTATCAGATAAACAAATAATTACAGTTTTACCATCTTTTATATATTGATTTAATCTTTTATTTATTAAATCCATACCACCACTAAAATTATCAAGTTCAAAAGATTGATATGATTTATACTTGATATTTTTATTTAATTTAGTTTTATTATCAAATGAAGCAAAATCTATTTCATCTAAATTATAGGAATCTAATAAATCAAACATAAACTTGGTATTTTTATTTAATTCATTAGTTTTTTTATAGTCATCAATTTCTTCTGTTAATAATTTATAACTTGTATTAATTGATGATTTATCATCATAAATAAGTATAGGATTTTTTAAATAATCTAATATTGAAGATGGCTTAATATAATTTATAATTTCTCTTTGTTTTAAATCTTCTTCTATTTCTTTATCAACTATAAATTCAGTAGTTGGAGTTATTGTAATTTCATCTAAATTTGATTTTGATATTTGTGTATCAATATCAAATTCGCTAATTCTATCTATTTGATCACCCCAAAATTCTATTCTAATAGGATTAGAATAGTTTATTGGAAATACATCTATAATAAATCCACGAACTGCCATTTCACCAGTTTTATTTACTAAAGATTCTCTTTTATATCCTATTTTATATAGGTTACTTACTAATTTTTCTAAATTTATTTCATCATTTTTTCTTATAGTACAATATGATTTTTTATATTCTTTAGGATTTGGTAAAAATCTTAAGAATCCCATTAAGTTAGTTATAATTATTCTATTTTCATTCATTATATTATTTAATGTATCTAATCTTGTAAATTTAAATTCAGGACTTATAGCCAGTGCCTCACTAGTCAAAAAATCATCCATTGGAAAAAAGGATACTTTATCAGTATAGTTAAGTAATGTTTGATATAATCTATTTGCTTCATATATAGATGGTGCGACACATAGTATGCTTCTATTTTCTTTTTTATATTTTTTATATATAAAAAGGCCTTTTAGTTCGGATGTTAAACCAGTTATGACATTATAATCTAAATCATTTAATATGTTATCTAAAAAATTCATAATATCCTCCTTTCACGACTAAAATGATACACTTGGTATCATTAATTGTATTTATTCATTACATTATCAAATGGCAATTTTAAATAATCTTCTATAATATTTGAAATATTATCGATTATTGGATTAATTAAATCTAATTCTTCTTTGTTAAATTTACCTAATACATAATCTTTTGTATCTATTGTTTTATTATTAGATATTCCAATTTTTATCCTTTTATATTCATTTGTAGATAAATTTTGTTCTATATTTTTAAGACCATTATGACCACCACTTGAACCTTTATATCTTAAACGATATGAACCTACTTTAGTATCTAAATCATCACATATAATTAATATATCGTTAATATTTATCTTAAAAAAATTTACAAAATCTCTTATTACTTCCCCAGATAAATTCATATATTTTTGTGGTTTTAACAATATTATTTTCTCATTATTATAATTAAATTGTGTATATAAACCATTAAATTTATTAGAATCTAATGTAACATTAAAATAATTACATATTTTATCTATACACATAAATCCTATATTATGTCTAGTATTATTGTATTCACGCCCAGGATTACCTAAACCAACTATAAGTTTCATAAATCACTTCTTTTCTATCTTAATAAATCAGCAACATATAATTCATCCTTATTATGTTTTTTTTATTTCTTATATTCTATTAAATTATTAACTAATACATTAACTCTATTTTCATAATAATCATTAAAAAATTTAGTTGATTGATCAAACATAATTCTATTATATGATATATTTTCTTTTGCATATTGTTTTGGGGATTTTTTTGATTTTTTATATTTATTATACATTTTTTCATTTAAAATAAGTAATATTTCAAGTTCAGGTTTAGTACAATATTTAAAAATATTATCTTTTGATACAATATCTTTTAAATCGTTTGGTATTTTAAGTTTATCACTTTGTTTATCTCCAATTCTATATATGATTACACTATTATTATATCTTCTAAGTTCGCTTTTAATAAAAGGATTATTTAATTGCCTTATATTATATGGCTTTCTACCTATCAAATCATCTCTTGTAAATTTTAATTTATTATTATCTAAAAGCAATTCTATTATCTTTTCTTCGTTAGCACCTTCGCACATAACTAATATTTTCATTACATTAACTCTTTCTTAAAATTCATTAATGATTCATAATTTACATCAGTATTAAAAGTATTACTATAGAATTTACTGCTTTTTGATAATTCGGGTCTAAATTTATAAGTTGTATACATATTTTCAAGTTTTATTTTTTTATCATATTTTGATATATAAATATTATCACTTCTATTAAATAAATCAAGCAATTCGCAATAATGTGTAGTAAATATTAATGTAGCATTATTTTTGTTTACTGATTTATCTTTATATAGACTAAGTAAATTTTCAACTAATTTTTTATGAAAATGGTTTTCTATTTCATCTATTATTAAATCACTACCATATTTTAGTGAATATACTACAAAAGTAAATAAACCGAATCCCTTTGTAGTACCACTAGATAATACTTGACTTAATTGTATACTTGTTAATTCTTTTGTTGTTTTATTACTATAATATATTTTAAATTTGTTTTCATTAATCATTTCTAAATTTTCTATATGCTCGTCAAATATTTTTAATATGGATTCAATTATTTTTTTATTATTTCCCAACAATTTATAAATATTAAAAAAACCTGCAAAATTTGAATATTCTCTATCACTATCTGATACATATATGCCTCTAAAATCAATATTTTTTAATAACAAATATATAATTGATGTATCTTTTGGAAGATCAACATTAGTATTAATTAACTCATATTTATCATAATCAAATATTTTTTTTGCATAAGTTTTCATATATATTCGCCTAAATAATTTTTGATTTTCAAACATTATTGTATTTCCAATAGAAGTATCTTTTATTATATCAGTTGTATATCTATATAAATAACCTTCATGGTAAAATGTAACATCTAAACTTACACGGCTATCACAATAGTTGAATATATATGAAGAATTTTTTACTCTAAATGTTGAAAAAATATCATAAACTAATGCAAGTAGTTGAACGGCAGTCGTTTTTCCAGATGCATTTTTACCAACTATACTTAATGTTTTATAAACAAAAAGATTTTCTGCTATTTCATTTAGTTCAAATTCTTTATCTTCTTCATTTTTATTAGCTATTGGAATAAATGATATTGTAAAATCATTTTCACATAATTTAAAATTATTTGCAACAATTTTTAATAATTTCATACTAACAAACCATCCTCTCATGTTAATCAATAGTAATGAAACCTCAAATCAGTTTTTAAACTATCTCCTCAAAACTATTATATCACAATTAATTTTAAAAAATACATTTTTTTTGTTATTTTTTTTATAATATGGTATATTATACAAAAAAATATAAAAATTTAAATTTATATATTATGATATATGTCATATACTTCACTTTTTTTCATACCGCGTTCACGAGCAACTATTTTAATAGCATCCATAGAACTTTTTCCATCTTCAATATATAAGTTAACATGATCATATATACTTAAATTTTTATATTCTGTAGTATTTTTATTTCCTTCTACTACTATTACAAGTTCTCCTTTGTATTCATTGTTTTGTTCTATTAATTCTTTTATTGTTCCCCTATATATTTCTTCATATTTTTTAGTTATTTCCCGGGAAATTGAAATTTTTCTATTATTTCCCAAAATATTTCCCAAGTCGATTAATGTTTTATTTATACGATGTGGTGCTTCATAAATAATTAATGTGGCATCTATATTTTTTAAAAATTCTAATTCTTTTCTTCTTGCACTATCTTGTGGTTTCAAAAAACCATAATAATAAAATGGCATAGGACTAATACCTGAAGATGTTAGTGCTGGTATTAGCGCAGTTGGACCAGGTAAACTTACAACATTATAGCCATTTTCAATTGCAAAATTAGCAAGTTCATAACCTGGATCACTTATTATAGGTGTTCCTCTATCACTTACAAGGCCAACATTTAATCCTGATTTTAAATATTCTAATAACTTTTCTTTATTTTTTGATTCATTATATTCATGTGAAGATATTAGTTTTTTATTTATATCGTAATGTTTTAATAATTGTAAGGTTACTCTAGTATCCTCACAAAATATAACATCTACCATCTTTAGAGTATTAACTGCTCTAATAGTTATATCTTCCATATTTCCTATTGGTGTTGGTATTAAATATAATGTTGGTGTATTATCATAACTTTTTTGTGACATATAGTCATTCACCTCTTTTTTATATCAATTTATTCAAAGTATTTTTTTACTTCTTCAGTATAATCTCCATTATCTAAATGAGTATAAATTGGTGGTAATATTTTAAGACCAGGATTTCCATTTTTAGATCCTTCAATAAGCATTATATTTGCTTCCATATTCTTTTTAGGATAAACAAATTGAACTCTTTTAGGTTCTATATTATTTTTTTTCATCTCTTCTACCACTTCAATAAATCTCTCTGGTCTATGTACAATAGCGATTACACCATTATTTTTTAATAATTTTTTAGCTATTGTAAATAATTCACTTAAATTTAATTTAACTTCATGCCTAGCAATAGTCTTGTAGTCATTTTTATTTATATTTGATGATTCTATATATTTAAAAAAAGGTGGATTACATGTAATTATATCAAATGTATCTGTTTCTTCTTTTTTATAATAATCATTTATATCTTCATTTATTATAGTTATTTGATCTTCCTTATTATTTATTTTGATTGATTCTTTCGCAAGCAAAAATACATCTTTTTGTATTTCTACTCCTGTTATATGTACATTTGTCTTAGTAGATAAAATTAAAGGTATAGGTGCGTTACCACAACCTATATCGAGTATTTTATTTATCTTTTTATTTATAGTTACAAAATTAGGAAGTAATACAGAATCTAAAGAAAAATTAAACATTTCATTATCTTGAACAATTTTTAAATCTTTATATCCTAACAAATAATTAATTACTTTCATGCTTATCTACTTCCACTATTTGACCATCTTTTAATTCAACTCTATATGTTTGATTTAAAATATCTACACTTATAACTTTTCCTTCTCCATCTTTTGTTTCAACTTTTTTTCCTACTTTTGGCAATGTTTTAGAATATTCTCTATAACATTCATTTTCATATTTTAAACAACATAAAAGTCTGCCACACACACCATTAATTTTGGTAGGATTAAGCGCTATATTTTGTGTTTTAGCCATATTTATAGATACAGAATCTAGATCACATAAAAATTTTGAACAACATAATTCTCTTCCACATGACCCAAATCCTCCTACTTCTTTCGCTTTATCTCTTACACCAACTTGTCTAAGTTCTATTCTAGTTTTATATATATTAGCTAAATCTTTAGCCAATTTTCTAAAATCTACTCTATTATCTGATAAAAAAGTAAATAGTAATTGACTTCTATCAAAAGTATAATTAGAGTCTAAAATCATCATATTTAGATTATGTTTTTCTACTAATTCTTTACATTTTTTTAAAGCCTTTTTTGCATCTTCAACATTTTTTAAATGTTTTTCTTCATCTTTTTTAGTAGCAACTCTAATAACTTTACTAAGTGAACTTTTTATTTTAGAAGAGTCAATTTTAAAATTTTCAAGTTCTACATTGCCAAATTGTAGTCCTCTTTCAGTATTAACTATTACTTTAGTTCCTTTACTTAACTTATTATTGTTAGGTGAAAAATAATAAATTTTGCTATTATGTTTAAATGATATTCCTACAACTTCTAACATCTTATTTTCTCCCTTCCAAGTTTATTATAAGTTTATCCATCAATGCATTACTATTTATATTAAATTTTATTTTTTCTCTCAAATCCATTATAACATTTATTTTATGAATTATATTATCAATAGTATTTTTATCTGATACATATTTTAAATTTTCTATTTGATCGTTAAATATCAAAATATCATTATTTAACATGTAATTTAATACATCTTTATAAAACAAAAGCATAATTGAAAAAGCGATATATATTGAATCTCTTTCTTTAAAATAATTATTCCAATATTTATTTATATATAATAATGTTAATTCTTTATTTTCTTCATAGTATTTAATAAAATCAATTATATGAAATACATTTTCCATATTATGTTCATCTATTATATACTCTTCTATTTTTTTATTATCGTTAAATAATTCATTAGCAATTTTTTTTAATAAAGGATCTTCTTTTTTTATATTATTTGGTCTTAAACTTAAAATTTGACACCTAGATACTATTGTATTTAAAAGTTGATATGCATTTTCTGTTATTAAAATTGCAATTATGCCATCTTCTGGTTCTTCTAAAAATTTCAATAAAGAATTTGATGATGAAACATTTAATTTATGTGCATCATTTATTATGTATACCTTTTTTGTTCCAATTATAGATTTTTTAGAAAATTCACTTTGTAATTCATCTAATTGAGATTTTTTTATCCATTGTCCATCAGGCTCTATTATTTTAAGTTCAATAAATTCTCTTTTATCTATAGTATTGCATTGATTACAATTCTTACATTTTTCTTTATTACTATAATTATTGGGACACAATAAATATTTAGCAAATGCTATAGCTAAATCTAATGCTTTATAATAACCATTTGTTTCAAGTAAAAAGGCATGACTACATTTATTATTTTTAACTGAATTTATCAATGTTTTATATGCAATAGTCTGCTCTATACTAAAATCATCTAGCATAATAAACCTCCCAACAAATTACATATACATTATATCATAAAATATATATAATTTTAACATTGATAAACATTTTAAATATAATCAAATTAGTAATATAAAAGCATGAATGTTTAATATAGTAACACTCATGCTTAATATTTTATTTTTAACATTTATATTAATATATGAAAAACATTATAAATATTAAAGCCAACATCGATGGTACTCCAAGTAAACTTATTATGCCTACTGTATATATGTTTATTGGAAGTATCAAACCTATTGGTTGAACTAATAAATTATATCCATATAGTAAAAAAGAACTAATAATTACTCTTTTTATTATTTTAAACAATTTTTTTAACATATTGTCCACCTAATTTATATTATGTTTAAAATAATAAATTATGAATCTTTATTAGTTGATATATCCATTCTATTTTCTAAAGCCATTTCTAGTGTCAATGAATCTACATAATCTATTTCGGCACCTATTGGTATTCCATACGCTATTTTACTTATTTTTACATTTAAATCTTCTAGTATTCTTGATATATAAAGAGAAGTTGTTTCTCCTTCTATACTAGGTTTCAATGCTAAAATTACTTCTTCTATTTTTTCTTTTTTTACTCTATCTACTAAACTTGAAATATTTAAATCTTCTGGATTAATTCCATCTATTGGTGATATAAGTCCATCTAATACATGATAATATCCATCAAATATATTTAATTTTTCAAATAATATAACATTCTTGGGTTCTTCTACTACACATAATATTTTATTATTTCTATTTTTATCTTTGCATATTTCACATAATTCACTTTCACTTAAATTGTTACATTTAGTACATCTTTTAATTTTAGTTTTTGAATCTTTAAGCGAATTTGAAAATATATCTATAGTTTCACTATCAATATCTAAAACTGATAAAGCAAGCCTTTCTGCAGTTTTTTCACCTATTCCTGGTAATTTTTTAAAGCACTCTATCAAATTTAGTATAGTACTTGGATATTTCATTAGAATAAACCTGGTATTCCGTTTGTGTATTTTCCCATTTTTGATTCAGTTTCTTTATCTACTTGTTTTATCGCATCATTAAAGGCAACAACAATCATATCTTGTAATAATTCTACATCGTCTTGTTCTATTTTTTCTATATCTATTTTTACATCTAATATTTCTTTTCTACCATTCATTTTAACTGTAACTATTGAAGATTTACCAACAAATTCAGTTGAATTTATTTGTTCTTGAGTTTCTAACATTTCTTTTTGTAATTTTTGTGCTTGTTTAAGCATTGCTTGCATATTCATATTTTTTCCTTCTTTCTAATTATATACTATCATATCTTCAAAAATATCTTCTATTTCATTTTTGTTTGTGTTTTTTACTTCTTTATTTTTATTATCTATATCATAAATTTCATTTAGAGTTTCTATCTCCTCTTTATATTTATACTTATTTATTTTAGATTTCATATTTTTATTGAAATCTGTTTTTATTGGATTCCACTCTTCTTCACTGACTGAAATTGGCTTATAATTAATTGAAAATACTTTATTAAATAAGTTTTCTATTTCAATTAAAGAAGCATTAAAACAGTCAGACAAATTTGATAATTTATAGACAAATATTAAATTATCTTTTCCCTTTGCTTTTAGTTCACCATCCAAAATTAATGAAACTGTAGAACTATAATCAGGATCTAATAATAATTCTTTTAATTTTTCTAATTCACTTTTAAAGTTAATTAATTCTTTTTTATCAAAATTTGCCAAAGTATTTTCAACTCTTAATTTTTTTAATGATTCTATTTTACTTTTTGTTTGTTCATCTAATGGCTTTTCTTCTATTTTCTTTTCTATTTTAATTGTCTTTTTTTCTTCGTATAATGGTTCTTCGTTTTTTACTACAGTTTTTTCTATATTTTTTTCTTTTAATTCAATTATTTTTATTACGGATAATTCAAATATCAATTTGCTATTTTCAGTATTTTTACTTGATTTTAATGCATCTAGTAATATTTGAATTGAATTATATATTTGTTCTTCATTTTTTAAATTGCATATTTCTTCATACATTTTTTTTGATTCTTCATCTTCAAAATATTCTGAACAATTATAAAATATTAATGTATTTTTTAAAAAATCAACTATCATTTCTATTATCTTTGTTAAATTTTTTCCTTCATTATTATAGTTATCTATTAAATTAAATACCTCATTTAAATTATTATTATATATTTTTTTTACAAGTTCACTTATTTCTTTAGTTGTTATAGTTCCATAAACAGAATGTACATCATTTATATTTATTTTTTCTGTTGTATAAGCTGTCAACTGATCTAATAATCCAATTGAATCTCTCATACCTCCATCTGATAGATTAGCAATTAATTTTATAGCATCTTCTTCTATTTGAATATTTTCAGTTTCACATATATATTTTAATCTTTCAATAATATCAATCGTACTTATTTTTTTAAAGTCAAATCTTTGACATCTAGATAATATTGTAGATGGTATTTTATGTGGTTCTGTAGTTGCAAGTATAAAAATTATATGCTCTGGTGGCTCTTCTAATGTTTTTAATAATGCATTAAAAGCTGCTGTAGTTAACATATGTACTTCATCAACTATATAAATTTTATATTTTCCAAATGATGGTACTAATCCAACTTTATCCCTTAATTCGCGTATTTCATCTACACCGTTATTTGATGCAGCATCTATTTCAATTATATCTGTATTTTGTCTATAATTAGTTTGTGTACAACTTACACATTTATTACATGGTGTTATTCCATCTAATGATTCACAGTTAACTATTTTAGCAAATATTTTAGCTATACTAGTTTTACCTGTTCCTCTTGGTCCAGTAAATAAGTAGGCATGATTTATTTTATTATTTAAAATACTATTAGTTAAAGTTTTTATTATAACTTTTTGACCTACAACATCATCAAAAGTTTCAGGTCTATATTTTCTATATAAAGCCTTATACATATTTCACCTCGCCACATTATTATTATACACTTATAATCAACAAAAAAAAAGACTATCTAACTGTTTTAAAAAACTGTTTTATTAGATCTAAACATTCATTTTTTTTGACATATGGAATTATCTCTATATCATTAAGATGTTCAGTAAAGCCATAATTTTCATTATTTATACCATATACAACTTTTTTTATTCTAGATTGTTTTATCGCACCACAACACATCATACATGGTTCCATAGTTGTATATAATACACAATCATCAAGTCTCCAATTTTTAAGTTTTTTATTTGCTTTTTGTATTGCTATTAACTCAGCATGTTTTGTTAAACATTTTGTTTTTTCTTTTTTATTATGTGCTTGGGAAATAATTTTATTATTTTTTACTATAACACATCCTACTGGTATTTCCTTTTTTTTAAATGCTTTTTTTGCTTCTTTTAATGCAATATTCATATAATAATCATTCATAAGACCTCCAATGTTCCACGTGGAACATTACTTTTAATTATTATTTTTATAACAATGTTCCACGTGGAACATTGTTATGTATAAAAAAAGCACACACATTTAGTGATTTTTAAGGCTGCTGTTTTCCAACTCTGACCTGATTCAAATATAAATGTTGTGCATATATATAATATTACTTTTAAAT
>CANRAQ010000028.1 GCA_947628725.1 uncultured Bacilli bacterium
AAGATATATTATTTAATATTATGAAAAAATATATAAGTGATAAGAAACTTCTTAAATTAACTAAAACTTTTTTATATGAGGATAATTTAGATATAGGTATCCCTATAGGAAATTATACAAGTCAGTATTTTGCCAATATATATTTAAATGAGTTAGACAAATATATAAAGGAAAATTTAAAAATTAAATATTATGTAAGATATATGGATGATTTTGTTATATTATTAAATACTAAAGAAGAATGCAGTAAAGTAAAGGACAGTATAGAAGTTTTTTTAAGGAATAATTTGAAATTACAATTAAATAATAAGAGTATATATTATCCATCAAAAATGGGAGTTGATTTTTGTGGATATGTAATACATGAAACACATAAATTAATACGCAAAAGAAATAAGAATAAAATAAAAAGGAACATAAGAAAATGGAATTATCAATATTTATTTGATAGTTTAGATATAAGAAAATTAATATTATCATGGAATAGTTTTATTGGATATTTTAAACATGCAAATAGTTTTAATTTTATAGTTAAAATGGCTAATATAATATATTATATGGATAGTAAAATGAGAATATAATATATAAATTCTTAATTTGCAAAAAATGTCAAAAAAATAAAGTTTTGCAAGTGTGCTTGCAAAACTTTACTAATTTGTTTTTTTGTGGTATTATTAAATTGGTGATGGAAATGATAATAAGAGACAATTATTTAAAAAGAATGATAGATGCTAAAGATACAGAATTTATAAAGGTAATAACTGGTGTAAGAAGAAGTGGAAAGTCTACATTATTATTGATGTTTAAAGATTATTTACTTAATAATGGTGTTAAAAAGGATAATATATTACATATTAATTTTGAATCTGCAATGTATGATGATATAAAAGATTACAAAGATTTATATAAGTATGTTAAAGAAAAAGTAAAAAAGGATAAAGTATATTTATTATTAGATGAAGTACAAAATGTTGATGCTTGGGAAAAGGCTATAAATTCTTTTAAGGTAGATTTTAATATAGATATTTATATAACAGGATCTAATGCTTATCTATTATCAAGTGAATTATCAACATTATTATCAGGTAGATATATAGAAATAAAAATGTATCCATTATCATTTAAAGAATATTTAACATTTAACAATTATGATTTTAGTAATTTAGATGATAAATTTAATGAATATTTAAAGTATGGTGGACTTCCTGCTATTACACTAATTAAAGATAATGATGAGTTAGTATTATCTTATTTAAACGACATATATAATACAATTGTAAAAAAAGATATAGTTGATAGAAATAATATAAAAGATATTGCATTACTTGAAAATATTATAAAATATTTATCAAATAATATAGGTAGTCCTATATCATCAAATAAAATAAGTGATTATTTGAATAGTAATAAAGTATTGGAAAAGTCTAATCATCAAACTATAGATAATTATTTAAATATGTTAGAAAAATCATTTATAATATATAAAGCAGATAGAACTGATATAAAAAGTAAATCTTTATTAAAAACATTAGGAAAATATTATATATGTGATACTGGAATAAGAAATATTATATTAGGATTTAGAAATATAGATGAAGGTCATTTGCTTGAAAATATAGTTTATTTAGAATTACTTAGAAGAGGATATAGGGTAAATATAGGAAAATCTAATGATTATGAGGTTGATTTTATAGCAGAAAATCCAAATGATATAAAGTATTATCAAGTTACTAAATCTTTATCTAGTGAAGATGTAAAAAATAGAGAACTTCGAAGTTTAGAAAGCATTAATGACAATTATGAGAAAATAATATTAACAATGGATAAATCAATTAATAATGACTATAACGGTATTAAAGTCATAAATATAATAGATTGGTTAATAAAAGATTAATAAAACTTTTTCACATATGAAAAAATATGCCATAAAATATTTTAGGCATATTATTTTTTTATTAGTCTATATAATTTTATTAGTAAAGGATAGAATATTGTTATAGGTTTATATAAAATAGATGTAGGTAAATCATATTCACCAATAAATTCCATAATTCTACCACTAAAGTTTTGTTTAAATTTAGTTAATCTATCATTTAAATAACCACTTACTCCACCTAAATTACAGTAATGACAATTATGTTCTATAGAGAATTTTATAACTTCAAATACTAATGCGGTAGATACATGTAATTTAGTTAAATTAAGATTATTTCCTGCATATAAATATTCACTAGTTCTTATACCTTTTTTATTTGGTGGAAGTAGTATTAATGCAGTAGATAATGTTAATTTATCTTTATATTGTTTAATTAAGTTTTCTACTTCTTTGATAGTTTCAGTATTATTTTCATCATTATTTAAGAAATTTAGATATTTATTTAAATCTATTTCACCAAATATAAGATATGCTTCACCTTTATAATTTTTCATAATTCTTTTGAAATAGTCTTTATTTCTAAGATTTATATTTTGTTTTTGTTCTGTTTGTTTTAATAAATCAACAAATTTATCTAATTCATTAATATCATCTGTAATTTTAAAACTTATGCCTCTTTTTTCTTGGTAAGAGCCTATATATGATTTAATTCTTCTATATTTTTTTAATACTTCTTCTGGTTTTAAAATATTTGAATTAATATCACACATTGGAGCAAATACATTATATTGAGGTTGAAAATTTTTATGTAAATCTTTATTTATTCCTTTATATTTATATCCTAATTTTAGTAAATTTTCATGTTTTATTTTGTAATCTTTTGAATAGTTATGTTCAACTTCTTCATCTTTAAAACTATTATCACTTATACAAAAATTAGGATCTATTTTAACTACATATGCATTATATTTTTTAGCAAGTTTTTTGATATTTTGTGTCATTGCATTTAAATCATCATAGTTTTTAAAATCTATTAAATATCCTCTAGGGATATAAAATAATTTAATTTTACCAATAATTTTTTTAATTAATATAGAACAAACTGCAACTAATTTATTATCTTTATAAAGTCCACAATGTAATTCTTGCCAATTATTTTTAACTTTTGCCCAATTATATTCTTGCATGAAACTACACATAGAATAATTTTCAATAAATTTATTATATTCAATTTCTTCAATATTATCTTTAAATGTATACACTTATATCCCAACTTTCTTCATTAATTATACATTAAAGATTTACTTTTTTCAATTACTTGTTAAAATATTTAAAAAATAGTATAATGTTAAAAGATAGGGGTGTAGAATGAAAAAAAATTCATTTATGGAAGGGGCAATAATTGCTACTATAGGGATTATTGTCGTTAAGTTAATTGGATTATTATATGTTGTACCATTTAATGCCATAATAGGTGAAAAAGGTGGGGCATTATATGGTTATGCTTATAATATATATATGTTATTTTTATCTTTATCTAGTGCAGGATTTCCTTTTGCAATAAGTAAATTAACTAGTGAATATAATGCATTAGGATATAAAAATGCAGTAGTAAATACTTATAAATTGGCTACTAAAATAATATTATCAATTTCAATAGTGATATTTATAGCCTTATTTATATTTGCGCCTAATATAGGAAAATTGATACTTGGTAATGCGGTAGGAGGAAATAGTTATAAAGATATTGCTTTTGTAATAAGAATGGTTTCATTTGCTATATTAGTAATTCCATTTTTAAGTGTCACTAAAGGATTTTTACAGGGACATAAATATATTGCGCCTACTTCTATTAGTCAAATAATAGAACAAGTAGTTAGAGTTATAGTAATACTTGCTGGTAGTTATATGGCATTAAAATTATTTAATACAGATTTAAAGACTGCAGTTGGAATTGCCGTAAGTGGTGCATTTTTTGGAGGCATATTCGCATATTTATATTTAAAATTAAAAATTAAAAAGGCTAAATTACTTCCTAATGTAAAAGAAAAAAGTGAAGTATCAAAAAAGGAAATAGTATATAAGATAATAAAATATTCTATACCATTTATAGTTATAAGTTTAATATATAACTTATATAATACTGTTGATATGATATTACTTTCTAGGACAATGAATGATATATTAAAATATCCTGCTAGTGTTACTGAATCAGTTGTAAGTATATTTACTACTTGGGGTGTTAAACTAAATAATATAGTACTTGCTATAGTTACAGGACTTACTACAAGTTTAATTCCTAATATTGTAAGTGCATATACAAAAAATAATAATAAAGATGTAGATGATAAATTTAATAAAGCAATTCAGTATGTACTTTTAATAATTGTTCCATGTGTATTATTCTTATCACTATTAAGTGAACCTGTTTGGACACTTTTCTATGGAACTAGTGAGTATGGACCAGAAGTTTATAAGATATATGTCTTTGCTGCACTTTTTGGTGGACTTTATTCAGTAGTAGTAAATACATTACAGGGTTTAAGTAAATATAAATTAGTAATAATTACTGTACTTATAGGATTATTATTGAATTCAATTTTAGATGTACCAATAATGTTATTGGTGGATAAATTAGGATATCAAGTAAGTCATGGAGCAATATTTGCTGGAATTATAGGTTATAGTATTTCTATAATAATATCTTTAGTTATACTTCGTAAAAAATATAATTTTAAATTTACTGATACAAAGAAGCGTTTACCTAAAATTGTAATATCATGGTTAATATTTGAAGTAGTTATAGTTTTATTAAAATTAATTGTACCTACTAATTTAGATTCTAGACTTATACAGATACCTATACTTATGTTATTTGGAGTAGTAAGTTTTGGAATATATGGATTTATAAATTATAAAACAGGTAATTTAACAAGTTTATTTGATATTAAAAGGAGAAAAAAATGAAAATAGGTATAGCAAATGATCATAGAGGTTTTGAGACAAAACAAAATTTGACAAAATATTTAAAAAATTTGGGATATGATATAGTTGATTATGGTACAGATTCTACTGATAGAGTCGATTATACTAAATATGGATTTATATTAGGTGAAAAAGTAGCGCACAAAGAAGTAGATTTTGGTATAGCCATATGTGGTAGCGCCATAGGTATATCTGTTGCATGTAACAAAGTAAAAGGAATAAGATGTGGCAAAATAAATACTGTAGAAGAGGCTATACATGGTAAAAAGAATGATTTTATTAATATAATAGCGTTATCTGGTGAAATGCCTATAGAAGAAAATATAAAAATAGTAGATGCATATATATCTACTAAAGAAAATACAAATGACCCAGTATATTTAGATAGGGTAAGACAGATAGAGGAATACGAAAATGATAAAAATTAGTATGTACATATTATTTTTCTTCCTATCACTTTGGTCACTTGATGGATTAAATATAAATAAATTATTTAAACAATCTAGGGTATATCAAGCAAGAATAACTTATATGTTAATATGTATAAGTATATCTTATTTAGTAACTAATTTTATATATGATTTTATAACTTGTTTTAAGTAGTATGATTTTATAAGGAGTGATAACTTGATAAAAAAAATACTACTTTTTTCGTGCTTAATATTATTTATACCATTTATAATTGTATCTATATTTATAAGTAATGATGAAATAACATTTAATTTTTCTCAAAATAGTGTAGTTAGAGTATATAGAGAAAACACAGATAGTATAGATACAGTACCAATAGAAGAATATGTAGTTGGAGTTCTTGCAGGAGAAATGCCTGTAGAATTTGAACTTGAAGCATTAAAAGCGCAGGCTGTTGCGGCTAGATCTTATGTTATGAGACAAATGGAAAGAAATATAAATAAAGGATATGATGTTGTAGATAGTGTAACTAATCAAGTTTATTTAGATGAACAATATCTAATGACAGTTTGGAAGAATTCTTATACTGATAATATAAATAAAATAAAAATGGCAGTTTTACAGACAAAAGGTGAATATTTATCATATGATGGTAAAGTAGCAGATGCATTATTTTTTTCAACTAGTCCAGGTGTAACTGAAAATAGTGAAGAAGTATTTTCTAGTAAGGAACCATATTTAAGAAGTGTAGAAAGTAAATGGGATTCTATATCACCATCATATACATCACAAAAAACATATACATTAAATGAATTTTATAGTAAATTAGGATTAAGTTATAGTAGCGTATTAAATATAAAAATTATTTCTACTACGCAAACAGGAAGAATACAAAAGATAAGCATAAATGGTAAAGAATTTACTGGAAGTACTGTATGTTCAAAATTATCACTTAAATCCACTTTTTTTGAAATAAAACAAGATGGTAATAATGTAATTATAAATAATAAAGGATATGGTCATGGAGTAGGAATGAGTCAATATGGTGCGCAAGGTATGGCAAAGGAAGGATATAAATACGATGAAATTTTAAAACATTACTATACTGATATTGAAATTAAAAAATTTTAAAAAATGTATAAAATTTGTTTTTTTGTTCACACTTAAAATGAGGTGAATAAAATGAAAAGACAATTAAAAAGACCAGTAGTTTATAGTTTATATGCAATTTCTTTTATATTATTAGTAGGAGGTATAGTTTTATTAGGTTTTGCTACTAGAAGAGATACAGATGAAAATTTTGAATATGTTTCAAGGGGAATTCTTGATTATGAAGAGTATGTTCAAGTTGTAACAACTAATAATACGGTAATAAGACCATATTTAGATTCTGATATACAAATTGTAAAAAACTATTATGACTATACAGCAGATGCTCCTGCTCAACAAAATTCTATAATATTCTATGAAAATACATATATACCAAGTAGTGGTGTTTCATATTCTAATGGTAAACAATTTGATGTAGTAGCCATATATGATGGAAAAGTTATAGATGTAAAAGAAGATGATATACTAGGAAAAACTGTGTCTATAGAACATTCAAATGGAATGATAAGTAATTATCAAAGTTTAAGTGATGTTACAGTATCTAAAGATGACAATGTAGTAAAAGGTCAAATAATTGCTAAATCATCTACTTCTAATATATCTGCCGATTTAGGAAATCATTTATATTTTGAATTAGTTATTAATGGTGAATGTGTAAATCCAGAAAACTATTACGGAAAATCAATAGATGAAATATAAGGGGCAAAGCCCTTTTTATGTATATTAAATTTTATTTTATATATAATTTAATGAGGTGGTTATATGGATTTAGCAATCACTAATAGAGTAATTAATGAGGCAAATTATATGTTAGAAACCAATAAGACTATTAGAGAAATTGCTAAAGTTTTCAATGTTTCAAAAAGTACTGTACATAAAGATTTACACGAAAGATTATTATATATAGATAATGATTTATTTAATAAAATAAATGAAATTTTAAAGTACCATATAGATATTAGACATATTAGGGGTGGGCAATCTACAAAAAATAAATATAAACAAAAGAATAATTAATAAAAATAGGTAAATTATGGTATAATATTAAAGAACGGAGGTAGATAAGAAATGTTTGCTAAAGATATTGGAATAGATTTAGGAACTGCTAATGTATTAATACATATTAAAGGTCAAGGAATAGTGCTTAATGAACCTAGTATTGTAGCAATTGATTCAGATTCAAAAAAAATACTTGCCGTTGGTCATGAAGCAAGAGAAATGTTAGGTAGGACACCAGGTAAAGTAGTTGCAATAAAACCTATGAAAGATGGAGTAATCGCAGATTTTGAAGTTACAGAGATGATGCTTAATAGTTTTATTAGAAAAGTAAACGGGAAAAGTTTCTTATCAAGACCTCGTATATTAATATGTTGTCCATCCAATATAACTCAAGTTGAAAAAAATGCAATAAAAGAGGCTGCCGAAAGAACTGGAGCAAGAAAAGTTTTTCTAGAAGAAGAACCAAAGGTAGCCGCAATTGGCGCAGGACTTGATATATCTAAACCTAGTGGTAATATGGTTATAGATGTTGGTGGAGGAACAACTGATATAGCAATTCTTTCTTTAGGTGATATAGTTACTAGTGAATCAATAAAGGTTGCAGGAAATAGATTTGATTCTGACATTATAAAATATATTAAGGATAAATATAAATTACTTGTAGGTGATAGAACAGCCGAAGAAATAAAATTTGAAATAGGTACAGTGTATCCAGATACTAAAAATGAAAAAATGGAAGTTAAGGGTAGAGATTTAGTTACAGGTCTACCACACACTATAACATTATGTGGTGAAGAGATAGAAGAGGCTTTAAGAGAAAGTGTATATACAATAATACATTCGGCTAAATCAGTATTAGAAAAAACTCCACCAGAACTTTCTGCAGATATAATTGATAAAGGTATAGTTATAACTGGTGGTGGGGCTTTACTAGATGGATTTGATAAATTACTTTCACATGAACTTAAAGTTCCAGTATTTGTTGCTGAAAGTCCACTTACATGTGTAGTTGAAGGTACAGGAATATTGCTTGACAATATGCATTTACTTGAAAAATAAAAACTATCGATTTGATAGTTTTTTACATACCTTTTTTCTTATATTTATCTAAGTAATAATCCCTAAGTTCTTTAAATCTATTAAAATGAACTACTTCTCTTTGTCTTAAGAAAGAAAGAGGTGCAAGTAAATCAGCATCATTAGTTAAATCCATTAGATGTTCATAAGTTGCTCTTGCTCGTTGTTCTGCAGCCATATCACTAGTAAGATCTGCATTCCAATCTCCTGATGCTTCGATGTATGCTGAAGTAAATGGTACACCAAATGCATCTACAGGGAATAATGCGTGGTCATGTTCTACATATTGTGCAGTTAATCCTTCTTTCATAAGTTCATCAACAGATGCATCTTTCATAAGTTGATATACCATAGTAGCTATCATTTCTACATGAGCTAATTCTTCAGTACCAATGTCATTAAGTAGAGCATATCCTTTTTCATCAGGCATAGTATATCTTTGGTTTAAGTATCTCATTGATGCAGAAAATTCTCCATCTGGACCACCATATTGTGCAAGTAAAGCCTTAGCCATTTTTAAATCTTTTTTCTTGATATTTATAGGATATTCTAATTTTTTTTCATATTTCCACATAGTATCCTCCTAATTATCCCAAGGCCAAGGCATATCGTCCCAAGACCATGGATATGAATTTAAACTGTCACTATTAAGTGTAATAGGACCATATTTAGATTCATATTCATTCATCATACTTTCTTTTTCTTTTCTGTATTGATTGTATAAATCAATAACATTTTTGTCATTAGGATAAATATCTAAGTAAAGATTTAAGTCAATCATGGCAAAACTTAAAGCATCAATATAAGTAAGAAGGTCAGCTTGTTCATTCATAGGTTTAATTTCATAAGGTTCTTTTATTTTATAAGGTTCATATAAATTTTTGAACAAATTTCCTCTAATAAGTCCATTGTATGGATCATATAATTTATTAGATTTATCATTTACAAAATTGTCATTCATCATTTCTTGTTTATTATACATATTTATGTTCATATTATTATTCATGTTGTTATTCATCATACTATCAATTATATTACTCATATTGTAACCCATAGGATTCATGTTTGTATTTGAATTTATATAATTACTAAAATTTTTAAAGTTAGGGTAGTTATTCATAAAAGCCTCCTCGCTTTATACTATGATATTTAACCCTATATGTATGGGTAATTGACTAAAATATATAAAAAACTATAGACAAAAGTTTTATTATTTGCTAAAATATTGTTCGTGAGTTTAAAACTTACACCAAAAAAATGGCGAGTATGGTGAAGGGGTTAACACGGCGGATTGTGGTTCCGTTATGCTAGGGTTCGAATCCCTATACTCGCCCCATTGTAAAATCTTCTCGAACTTTTCGAGTTATGATAAATGACTAATTCATAAATGGATTAGTTTTTTTGTGTTTAAAACTATCCTAACTAAAAAAGGAAGGATGCAAACAATAGTAAATATTATTAAAGAAGAAATAAGATTAAATTATCAGAACTCTAAGAGTATTTAAAAACAATTTAAATACTACTTATTTCCTAAACGAGGAATTGATAAATCATAAAAAAATGATATTAAAAGTAACCAATGTTTAGTAGACATCAAAAAAAGTCAGTTCAAAATGTTTTTGTTAAATTAGATAAATAATATGATATAATAATTATGTTGAATTACTTGTCAGGAGGTTAAAAATGAGTATTAAAGATGAATTATTAAAATTTAGAACAAAGCTTACTGCAACTACTGAAGTAGAAGGCACACTAATTGATTTAGATGATAAAGTTGATGCTTTCATTGATTGGTATTTTAAAAATATGGTAAAAGGGTATTATACTGATATTGGAGAATATCATAAGCCAAGAAATATGCGTAATCTTATAGAGAAAATGGCTGTATGGTATGAATTAAGATATCCAGATTATGAAATTAATAGATTAATGCATTGTTGTGAACAAGAACAAATCAATATAAATGATGTAATGTTTAGAAATAATCCTTATGTAAATGAATTACTTGATGAAAATTCAGATGCAAAGGAACTAGACTGGAATGATTTTTATAACGCTAATGTATTTATTAAATCATTACCATGGGATGAAAGATGTTATTTTACTAAACCAAAATATAGAGATATAGTTTATTTAAATCCAAATTCTAGAGTTGCACATTTATATTTAACAAAAAATGGATTTGTTGAAACGGCTGAAGATGTTACAGGTTATACAAAGTCAATTATAAAAGATGAAGAATTAACTGGATTAAATGTTAGAGATGTTGTTAAATTGTTTCAAGAAAAAGGAATTGAACTACCAGAAAATAACGAATTAGAAATAGTTATCAAAGAAGCTGATAAATGGATTCAACAAAAGGAAGGAATATTAGATTGCGTAATGTATAGAATAATAGAACGCGGTGAAAATAGAATTGGACCTCGTAGAGCATTCTTATTTGCTAAAGAATTTGGAAGAAATATTGATATTCCAATGATGTATGCAGTAGATCGTTCTGATCCAGGATTAAGATTATTTATGAACGAATATATTAAATCTGGTGGGTCAAAAGATTTAGAATGTTATGTAGGATATTTTTCTAGAGCTAGTAAAAAAGAAAAATTAGATACAATATCTGTACAAGATTTGATATTAACACAAAATAATAATGCTGCAACATTCTATACACCAGAAGAAGATGAATTACATCAAAGACTAGTTAATGCTATTGCAAGTCAAGTAGATAATGAATTAGTCAAACAAGAAGAAGTTAAGAGATTAAGATTAGAAAGAAAATTAGAAAAAAGTAGAATAAATAAGGGCTAGTAGAGACTTATTAATACAAATAAGTAATACTATGCCTTTTTTTGATGGTTAGATGATTAGGAGGAATAAAATGAATACAGTTTTAGATTTAGAAAAAATATCAAAAGAAAATGAAAAAATTTTAGATGAAGCAAAATTACATACGCAATATAAAATTAAATATATTAAGGATTATGTTAGAAGATGGTTAAATGTTGCTGTAAATTATAGACAAAAAAATATTGTTTTTATAGATAGTATGTGTAATGCTGGAATTTATAAAAATGGGATAAAAGGGACATGTATAGAGGTTATTGAATTATTTATTGAATATGCTAAAGAAAACCAATCAAGACAATTTTATGTGTTTTTAAATGACTATGATAAAGATAAGATTAGAGTATTAAATGAATTAATAAGTAATTATAATATGCCAAATAATTTGAAGATTAATATAAAAGATAAAGATGTTGTAGAGTATCTATCTTTACTAATTGAAAAAAATATATTTAGTAATTCATGTTTCACATTGTTATATACGGATCCGTATAATTTTGGAATA
The DNA here is from genome assembly GCA_947628725.1 of uncultured Bacilli bacterium. GTDB lineage: Bacteria > Bacillota_I > Bacilli_A > RF39 > UBA660 > UMGS1613. The sequence continues at coordinate 11,808 of CANRAQ010000028.1, forward strand.
CCAAATCTACTAATAACAATTAAAACATTTATTGATAAGTTTTACTGCGAATTGTTATTTAATTATTTTAGTAGTGATGTTACAAGAAATAAGAATAATACATCCGCTAAAAATAAAATGTCTAAAATTAAAAATGAATTAAGTTCAGTTATAACTGATATTAATATAGATGACGATGAGAATAAGGAAATATTGAATAAATTAATTAGTACATATAAGAACACAAAAAATATTAAGTATTCATTCGCCTATCGCTTTAATAACACCAATAATGCTGAGCTATATTATATTATTTTCTTTACTCCAAACAAGAGAGGTTTAGAATTGATTAAAGAAAGCATTTGGGAAGTTTTTAATGGAGAAGAATCTTTTAAAAAACAAATCGATATAGAAAAATCGCAATTAAAATTATTTGATACGGATGATCTACTAATAAGTACATATAGTGGACCAATGAAAGAGTCAATTATAAAATTAGCATTAGATAAAGGAGAACTTTCTTATGAAGATATTGAAACTCATGTCTTAGAAAACTCATTGTTAAAAGATTCACATATTATAAAACCAATTATTAATCCATTATTAGAAACTGGTATATTAGAAAAAATTACTCCAGATGGTGTAAGAAAAAATAACTATAAAGAAAGTAAATATAAAATTAACGATAAAGTGTGATATAATAGTATTAAATAATAAGGAGGTAATGCTTATGGGAAGTTGTAGTAAATCTTTAATCAGAAAATCTCTTTTATATAAAACAGGTGTAGAATATGGAGATTATACTATAAACCATGTTCAAGGGTGTTCACATGGTTGTAAGTATCCTTGTTATGCTTCAATGTTAGCTAAAAGATTTGGTACAGTAAAAACATATGAAGAATGGATTTGTCCAGTTATTGTTTCAAATACAATGGAATTGTTAAATAAAGAACTACCTAAATTAAAAGATAAAATAAAAAGTGTTCATTTGTGCTTCACCACAGATCCTTTTATGTATGGATATGAAGATATATGTAATTTATCAATAGATGTTATCAAACTAATAAATAGTTATAATTTATCATGCACGGCTTTAACTAAAGGAGTATTACCTATAGAATTAGCGGATTTAAGTAAAGATAATAGTTATGGTATAACTCTGATATCTTTAAATGAAGAGTTTAGAAAAAAAATGGAACCTGGCTCTGCACCATATTTGGATAGAATTAATAGTTTAAAAAAACTTCATGATAAAGGATGTAAAACTTGGGTTAGTATTGAACCTTATCCAACACCAAATATAATTGATCAAGATTTTGAAGAAATACTAAATTCTATTTCTTTTGTAGATAAAATAATATTCGGAAGACTTCATTATAATAAACTTGTTAGTCAATATAAAGGTTATAAAGAATACTATAATAAACTAGCAAATCAAGTTATTAAATTTTGTGAAGAAAGAAATATTGAATATCATATAAAAGAAAAAACCATAACTGAAATACAAAAAGCATAAACAATTAATAAAAATTGTGCTATAATGTTTATATGAATTAGTTGTTTATCAACTTTTACTTTAGGGTTTCAGATAACCTTTGTTATTGCACCATTTATGTAAAAAATAGAACACCTTAAAAGTGTTCTTTTTTGAAACATATATATTAATTTTTGAATTTATTTATTTTAATAATATACCAAAGTAAAATAATAAGAGCAATAATATTTAAAACTACAAATATATTAAATTTATAATTTACCATATT
>CANRAQ010000029.1 GCA_947628725.1 uncultured Bacilli bacterium
CTATTTTTAGTCCTCTATCTCGATTCATTTATCATTAGTTTTTGGTTCCACCAACACTACTTGACATTGAACCTTTTTTATTTATCAACCACTACCCAAGCATCTGCTATATATCTTGTTTGATGAGTACCAGTTGAATCTATTGGGTCATTTATAGCGCACGCATAACTTGAGAAAAAGTCATGACAATCTGCTCCATAATTATTTATTGCAACTTGTCTTGGAAGTGCCATTACAGTAGATGTACCTCCATCTAGATTTGCTGCATTAATGGCATGATATTTTAACATTATATCTCTTAAATCTGCCATATCTGCTCCCCTAGTTCTAGAAGCATTTGAATCTATTACTAGGAATAATACTATTCCATCTGATCTTTGTCCGATAGCGGTTCTAGCACCGTATCCCCAACCACCGTTACCACTTACTTCAGATGGTTTACCATTTACTATTAAAAATGGTCCCCATGTAACTGCATCTCGTATTCCCATATCTAATGCTTGTTGTGCACTAACATCTTTTATAAGTAGTAATATATCATCATCATTAAAGCCAATTAAACCTCCAGTAGAAGTACCATATTCTCCATTAGTAATTAGTTTACCATTAGAAATAGTTATACCGTTTGGAGTTCCTCCCCAACTAGATCCACCTGGGTCAAAAAATCCTCCACCGTTTATAGCTAAAATTGCATTTGTCTTTTGAGCCATAGTAGTTACATATTCACCTTTACTACCTAAAGAATCTGTTACCCTAAGTTGTATCATAGAAGGATCATATATAGCCGCTAAAAATGCTTTTTGCCCATCTACTTCAAATTGTATTATTTTATATTTTGTTCCTTCTTCTACATCTAATATAGCCTTATCATATTCATCTATGTATTCATCTTTTGCTTCTTTATCTATTAAACTTGTATCTGTAGATTCTCCACTTTCTTTTACATAATTTTTAGACATTATTCTACTTATTTCGTCACTATCATAAAATATTTTACAAAAATATTGATGATGCATTGTCTGCATAGCTGTAGTAATCAACCAAGTTTTAAATTTCTCATTTGGTCCATAAAGTAAAAGTAAAAATCCAATACAACCGGCTATATAAAATCCAAGTAATACATAAAATACATTTTTTAACCAATTCTTTATTTTTCTATTTGTTGCTTTTATATTTTTTGTATACATAGTTATACTTACTACTAATAATATTATAAGCGCTAAAACTAATGTACCTATTGCAACAAAAATAGGAAATTTTATTAAATAATCAGAATTAAATCCAATTATAAATAATACTTCAAGCGCAGGTATTAATAAAATACTTAATATCGATAAAATAAATCCTAATTTCTTCTTTTTTGCGTTCACTATATCACACCTAACTAAAATTAATCTAACTTTTCATTCAATAATTTTTTATATTCCTCTTCTAATATATATATTTCTTTACTACTCATAAACAATATAACAGCATTATCATATTCTAATAATTTTTCTGCCATTCCTTGTTCTATATAATCACCATTATCTAGTTTATTTATTATTGTATATGCATCTATATTTGGATAATCTTCTTTCTTTTCTCTATCGTAGTTTATATCCATAACATATGCTTTATCTGCTAAATTTAATGCACTAGCAAATTCATCACAAAACTCCTCTACTCTAGAAAATGTATGTGGTTTAAATATGGCAATAATCTTCTTATCAGGATATTTCTGACGAGCAGCTTTAATTGTAACTTTAACCTCTGTTGGATGATGAGCATAATCATCAATAATTACATTATTGCCTATAAACTCTTCTTTAAATCTTCTTTTTGCTCCAGTAAAAGTTTTTAATACTTTAGCTACTTCTTTAGCATCCAATCTTTCATAATGACAAATAGCTATAGTAGCTAGTGAATTTAATAACATATGCTTACCATATAAAGGTAAATCAAAATGTCCATAATATTCTGACTCTATAAATACATCAAAACTTGTTCCATCGTTTCTATATTCAACATTAAGAGCCTTTATATCATTATCTTCACTTAATCCATAATAAAATATTTGAGGATTAATATTTAATGAATGAGTATATGGGTCATCACCACAAGCAATAACCATCTTATCCGCTTTATTAGCAAACTCTTGGTACGCTAAAATCATATCATCCATACTTTTATAATAATCTGTATGATCCATATCTATATTAGTTATTATTACATATTCTGGATCATATGCAAGAAAATGTCTACGATATTCACAAGATTCTAATATAAATCTATTAGATTCTTTATCACCATGTCCATCTCCATCACCTATTATATAATTACATCCACCAAAATTTTCTAATACATGACTTAACATAGCAGTAGTTGTTGTTTTACCATGACATCCAGATACACATATAGTTTTAAATATCTTACTTAATTTACCAATCATTTCTTGATATTCGTATATTTTTAAATTCATCTCAGTTGCTTTTATAAGTAATGGATGCTCATCTAATATAAGTGCGGGTGAATATACTACAATACAATTTTGATTTAATTCATCGTTTATTTCACTATATATCTTTATACCTCTATCAATCAACTTATCTTCAGTAAATCTATGTTCTTTAGCATCATCATAGCCAACTACTTCGTAACCTAAATCTGATAAAAGAAGTGCAAGAGCACTCATTCCAGTCCCTTTTATTCCTGCTAAATAATATTTCATAAGCATCTCCTCATAATAAATTTATAATAAATGGTCCAAGTATAATAAGTAATATTAACGGTACTATAAATATTACCGAAACAATACTTACCTTATTTGGAATTTTATTTATTTCTGATTTTATCTGCATTACTTGTTTTTCTCTTAAGTAATCTACTTGATTATTCATAGTTTCAATAATACTATTTCCAAATACATTAGTCTGAGTTATATTTAAAATAATATTATTTATAGTTTCAGATGGTATTCTATCTTTAAGATTTTCTAATGCTTCCATTAAAGATTTACCAAAATTTATTTCTAATAAACTTCTTTTAAATTCACTAGAAAGTTCACTATCTATATTTGAACAAGTAATTTCTAACGCTGATTCCAAGTTTTTACCTGCTTCTAAACTAAGCGTCAATATTTCAAAGAAAGCAAGTGCTTCTCTATCTAATTTTCTTATACGCTTATTTATTCTATAAGTTATAAGAAAGTAATAAAATAAATTGTAATATATTATAACTATAAAAGGAATTATAAAATAATTTTTTCTATATGTAATTACTAATATTATAGTAAGTAATATAGTAGTTATCATTCTTAAGTTTAAAAATCCTATAGCGTCTATATTAAACTTTTGATTATTTCCTAATTGATTTATTTTATACTGAATATTAGATATATCTTTTTGTCTATATATCTTTTTTATAATTCCCCTATTCATTATATCACATTCTCACTTTCATTAAACTTTTTACTACAAAAATATATGTAATATATATAATTAATATAATAACAAGTAGCGTTATTCCTAAAGGATTATTAAATAATGGATCAAAATAACCTTTATTCATTATACTTAAAAATATTACAAATAATGGTGGTACAAATATAAGTACATACATTATAAATCTAGAACTACTTGTAAGTGATTTTAACTCTTGTTGTAGTTTTCTTCTATTATACATAGTCTTTTCTATAGAATTAAATACTTTAATAATATTTCCACCTGTAGTATTTAATATAGATAAACTAGACGCTAGATAAACTGCTTCACTAGAATTAATTCTTTCTGAAAATCTTTTAAATACTACTTCTATATCTAATCCATATGATAATTCTAAACTAATTTTTTCAAATTCTCTTGAAATAGGTCCACTTAACTCTTTAGTAACTAAATCTATAGTTTGAATAATACTCATGCCTGCCTTAAAACCATTATTCATAATAGTTATAGCATCTAGCATATCATTTTCTATCTGTTTTCTATATTTAGAATATTTTATTATATATATTATATCCAAAACATAAAAACCCAATACAAATGAAAATATTACTCCATATATAGATAATATTTTAGAATTAATTAGATTGACACATAACAATACTAATATAAATATAAATCCTATAAATATCTTTCTAGACATAAATTTCATATTATTTTCATCATTTAGATTAAAAGCAATATTATATTTTTCATATCTTTTAGATCTATTAATTAAAAAATTAGACTTAGATAAACTTTTACTAAGTTTATCTACTAAAATATTATATTTATTATATAGATAATCAAATAAAGATATAGATGAATTTTTAGATGAATTAATAGTAAATTTAGAAAATCTTTTTTCTAATTTTATACTTCTTATATATCTACATAAAAATAGTATTATAAATAATAAAACTATAATAATTCCAAATTGACCCATTCTTATCAAATTAGTATTATTATATTTTACTGTAACATATGCAGTTTCCTTTGCAATATTTCCACTACTATCAGTTACAGAATATTCTATTTTTTTTACACCCTCTTTATTAAAATCTATAGAGTCTATATTAGTAGTTATCGATCCTGTTATATCTCCATCTAAATTATCTGTAGCGCTTACACCATCTAGATAATTTATACTTTCACCTGTTTTAATTTTATATGTCTTATTTTGTAATTTAATTATTGGTAATGATCTATCTATTATATAGTCTCCACTACTTATTTTAGTTTCAACACCATTTACATCATAATTTATAATTTCTATTTTATATTTTCCTTCATCTGTTAATTTAATATCTACTTTAGTATTAATTAAATCAGATTTTTCTATAACTACATTATCTTTATAAACTACATATGAATAATTAGTGACATTTAAAGAAGGATTATAAGTAACTATTATATCTTCAAATGTACTAATTTCATTTATACTTAAACCCTCCATAACTCACCTCTATTCAAATATATCTGTTAGATTCGTTATACCTCTAGATTTTAATCTATCATATATTTTAGGAGTTGCCTCATTTAAAACAAACTCTCCAATTACTTCTCCATCACTTGTTATACCTTGTTGTTTAAAACTAAATATTTCATTTAATACGATCTCTCCATCAGATATACCTACAACTTCACTTATACTAGTAATTTTTCTTTTACCATCTGATAATCTAGAAACATTTATTACTATATCAATAGCGTTTTCTATGTATTCTCTAATAGCCTTTATAGGTATTTCCATACCTGCCATAAGTACCATAGTTTCTAATCTATTAAGTGAATCTTTAGGACTATTAGCGTGAAGTGTTGTCATACTACCTTCATGACCTGTATTCATAGCCTGAAGCATATCAAATGCCTCTTTACCACGAACTTCTCCAACTATTATTCTATCAGGTCTCATACGAAGTGAATTTATAACTAAATCTCTTATAGTTATTGCTCCACTTCCCTCATAGTTAGAACTTCTTGTTTCAAGAGATATTACATGCTCTTGTTCCAATTTTAATTCTGCAGCATCTTCTATAGTTATAATTCTTTCATCATTATTTATAAAAGATGACATTACATTTAAAAGAGTTGTTTTACCACTACCAGTTCCGCCACATACTATTATATTCATCTTACTTACTACACAAGATTCAATAAATCTAGCCATGTATGGAGTCATAGTACCATTTCTAAGTAAATCTTCTATATTATCTAATTCTCTTCTAAATTTACGAATTGTTAAGACTGGTCCATTTAAACTTAAAGGTTCAATAATAGCGTTAAGTCTAGATCCATCATTAAGTCTTGCATCTACCATAGGATTTGCCGTATCTATAGTTCTTCCAATAGGTTGAATAAGTCTTTGTATAGTTCTTAATATATGGTTTTCATTTATAAAAGAAACGCTATCATCCTTTAAAATTTTACCATCTAATTCAATATATATATCATTTATTCCATTTACCATTATTTCAGTTATACTAGGATCTTCTAACAATTCTGTTATTGGTCCATAACCATTAATTTCATTATCTATTAAATTATTTATATATGATCTTTCTATGACACTTAAATCATAACCTTCTAATGTTTTATCTATTTCACTTTTTACATATTTATCAAAATTAATTTGACCATTTTTGTTATTATCTATTAAATTTTGTATAATTTTATTTCTAAGTTCATCTAATAATTCTTTATTACTGAATGCTTCATAATCAGGAATATCTTTTAAGTTTAATGTTTCTTCTTTAACCTCAAACTCATCTACAAATGACTTACTCATCTAAATCACCATTACTTTCTATAAGTAAATCTTTAGCAATCATATTAAATATATTAGATGCTTTCTTATATTTTTTATATATATTATCTTCTAACATTAATATTTTACCTTGTATTACATATTTATCAATATTCTTGATATAGAAACTTTCAGGTATTATATAATTTACATTTTTATTTATAATATTTTTAATATCATATTTATTATAATAGTTTCTACCTTTTTCTCTTGCCTCATTAAGAATTATTTTATAATTTGTTTTACCCATTTCATTTAAAATAGATACAAATGATTTCATATTTTTTAAATTCATAGAATCATTATTTATAACATATAAAATTTTATCACTATAATCAAAAGCAAATAAATTTATATCAGTTAATATATGATTAGTATCTATAAGAATTATATCAAATTTCATAGATGCTTTATATAATATTAAATCTAATACTTTATTATTGATTTTTCTAGCAAATCTAGGATCTTTAGGAGATGGAAGTATACTTATAAATTCATTATAATTTACTAAATAATCTTCAAAATAAGTAAATTTATTATTATTTAAATCTTCATACATATTATATATATCACGCGCACCTGTTATATTTAATGTGCTTGCAACATCTCCACAATATAAATCTAAATCTACAATTAAAACTTTCTTATTCATTCTAGAATAAATTCCAGCTAAATTAAGTAAGGTAGTAGTCTTACCTACCCCTCCTTTTACTGATGAAATTGTAAATACTTTTGCTTTATTTAAAGCCATACTATCACCCTTTTATTATCTGTTTATTTGATATATTTCCCGTATATGTTACATTTATATCTTCGTTCATAATCTTATATAAACTTTTATATTTTTTACTTACAGATATTTTTATTCCTTCATCTATATATGTAATATCTATTTTTTTATCCTTTATATTTTTTAAATTTTCTTCAAGTAACTTATTTAATTTAATATCTATATCATCATTTTCACTACTAGATAAATAATATTCTACTGCATCATATACATTATTATTTATCTTTCTTTTTTCTATAGATAATAAACTATAATCAATAATGAGTGTAATAGCTATAAGTAATATTGGAATAATAATTACAAACATTACAAGTACTTGACCTTTATTATTCATTATATATACTCTTTTCTACATTTACTTTATAATATTCACCTATAATTATACTTACAATAGGAGATATTATATTTATATCTTTACTTAATGAAATAACAATCATATCATCATTATTCTTATAAGATATATCTATATTTTTATCACTTACATATTTATTTATTTCATCATATTTACTATCTTTATATAAATCTGATACTATATCTATATTATTTTCTAAAGTAATTTTTTTATATATAATATTACTAAAATCTATGATAGACATTATTAGTAATATAAATATAGGTAATATAATAATAAATTCTACTAATGCTTGTCCTTTATTATTCTTCATAATATCACACTCTATCATCATATCTAATTATACCAAAATAACAAAAAAAAAGATAGACTTTTCTACTCTTTTTTGACATTCATCCTATTTTTTTATATTAATTATATTTTTTAAAAAATTCTTACTTTTTAAATATAACCCAGTATATTTATCATAATATTCATCTATGAAATTATTAACTTCATATATTTCATTTTTATCTATATCTAATTTAGATATCTTTCCTATATCTACTAAATAGTACATTCTAATAAGTTTTATAACTTTATCACTTAAAATAGGTTCTATAGTTCTACATTTACTACATATAAATCCACCTTTATCACTAGAAATAGTAATAACACTCTTACTTCCACATATAGCACATCCATCTAAATTTGGCATTATACCTAAATAATTTAAATATTTAATTTCTACTATATTTGTTATTACAAGTGGATTAAAATTATCATTGATCTTTTTTAAACTATTTATTAAGTAATTATATAAATCGTTAGATTTACATTGTTTATATACTTGATTAGTTAAATCTAATAAGAAATTTGCATAACATATTTTTTCTATATCTTTTTTTATATTAGAAAAATTATTTATTACATTTGCTTCACTAAGTATAGATAATTTATCTTTTTTATAATATATAGTAAAAGTAGCATATGTAAGTTTATCTGTAACACTTCTTAAACTACTCTTTAATGTTTTAGCGCCTTTAGCTATTACACCAATAATACCATAATCTAAAGTTAAAATATCTAATATTTTACTAGTTTCACCATAATCTTTTGTATTTAAAATTATTCCATCAACATTAATTATCATACTAATCAATACTTTCAAATCTATATTTTTGTTTTACTTCTGGATATTTTTTATGGTCTACTTCACTTATAAATTCATCATAATCTCTTACCCATACTAAATTATCACCATATAATGCTTGATAGACAACTAACTTTTTTGATGTATTAGAGTCTAAAGCAATCATAAGCACTTTATATTCATTACCTTTAAAATGTCTATAACGCTTTCCTATTACCACTTCGTTCATTCTTTAATTCCTCTTTATATTTTAAGTAATATTCTATTTTACCTGTAGTTTTAAATAAATCCCATAATAAATCTTTCATAACATCACCTATTATATAATGATGCAAATGAATATTTTTATACACTATTTTTTAAATTCATTAAAGCCAAATTCATTTAAATACTTTTCTTTTTCTCTCCACTTTTTTACAGTTTTAACAAAAAGTTCTAGATATACACTTCTACCTAATAATTGTTCTAATTCTTTACGAGATTCTATACCAATTCTTTTTATCATTTCACCTTGTTTACCAATAATTATCTTTTTAAGTGAATCTCTATCTACTACTATTGAAATTCTAATATTATAACTATTTTTACCTACTTCTACACTATCAGTAATACAAGTTACAGAATGTGGTATTTCCTCTTCTGTGAATTTAAATATTTTCTCTCTTACAATTTCAGACATTAAAAAATCTATAGATTTATTAGTTATAGAATCTTCACCATAATATTTTACATTATCAGGTAAATATTTTTTTATCGTAGTTATTAAGTCATCTATATTACTTTTAGTAATAGCAGATACTGGAACTATCTCATCAAAATCATATAAATCCTTATAGTCACTTATTCTTTTTAATATTTCTTCATGAGTTATTTTATCTATTTTATTTATTACAAGTATTACAGGTTTATCTATATCTTTTAACTTATCTAGTATATATATATCACCTTTACCTAAACCTTCAAAAGCATCTACTATAAACAAGATTATATCAGTATCATCTATACTGTAATATGCCTGCTTATTTAAAACTTTTCCAAGTTTATTTATAGGTTTATGTATACCTGGAGTATCTACAAATATAATTTGAGTTTTATTCTCGTTATAAATACCTTGAATAATATTTCTAGTTGTCTGCGGTTTTGATGAAGTTATTGCAACTTTTTTACCTACTATATTATTAATCAATGTACTTTTTCCTACATTAGGTCTACCTATTATTCCAACAAAACCACTTTTCATACTCACACCTCTTTACTAATTTAAAATAGCATAACAATTTTTGGTAAAAATATTATTATATTTAAAATAAAGAATACCAAACATATTATAAATGTTGCAGCCGAAGCACAATCTTTGGCTACCATAATTAATTTACTATAATCTTTTGTTATCATATCACATGTAGCTTCTATTGCGGTATTTAACAATTCAACAGTAAGTATTACACCTTCAAAACATATTATGAGTATCCACTCTAATCCATTTACTTTATATAAAAATCCTAGTATGATTTCTATTACTAATCCTACTGTATATATTATAAAACTTTTGCCATCTTTAGCGTACCATTTTATTCCATTTAATGAATTTATTATTATTTGAAATAAAGATTTAACAACTTTATTACTTTTACTGAAATCATCTTCAATTTTCTCTTTTAATTCCGTACTCATCTAATATCAGCTCCTGTAGTGAAAACATCTTTTTTTCATCTTCTTTATTCATATGATCATATCCAAGTAAATGTAAAAGTCCATGAATACTTAAAAAACAAATTTCTCTTAAAAAACTATGACCATATTCTATTGATTGATCATGCGCTCTTTTTAAACATATATAAATATCTCCAAGAACTCTAAAATCCATCTCTACGAATTTTTCTCCATCCTCTAGCGCAAAACTTATTACATCAGTTACACTATCTTTACCTCTATAATTTTTATTTAAGGCTTGTATTTCTTCTTCACTAACAAATATTATATTGAATATAGCGTTATCAATATTTTCATGTTTAAGCGCAAAATCCATAAATTTTTTTAACTCATCTATTTCCTTTATTTCTTCATTTGTTTCATTAATAATTTCAAAGCTATTCATATAATACTCCTAACAATATAATTATAGTATAAATAATATATTTTTTCAATAATTAATTAATATATATTTTGATAATCTGTTATATTTTCTACAACAGTAAAAAATATTCTTAAATTAACTCCTGTCTTATCATAACTTGTTGACATTATCTTATAATCTTTTATATATTCATCATTTTTTAAATTAGATTCTATCTTTTCCCTAGCCTTATTTACTGCCCTATCTATTACACTATTTTTATCATTTGTCTCCTTTATTTCATTTGTTTCTCTTTGATTTTCTATAGATATATAAATAGGAAGTACATTATTTTTTACTATTATTTTTTCTTTTACATTTTTTGTTTTATATTTTCCAAATATTTCAATTTTTTTATTTAAAAAATGTATACAAAATATATTACTACTTTTACCTGTTTCAATATTTTCATAGTAATTAAATGGATACTTTACAGATACCTCATACCAAACCTCTCCATACACATTACCTGATGCACTTACCATATCCTTAATATTATCATTTAAAGTAATATATCCACTTACGATAACATCACCTTTTTTTACATATGAATGTATATCTTTAACTATAGAACCATCTTCTATATCCATACTAGTTATAATCGCATCTTTTTTAGCAATTATATTTCTATTAGGAGTATCTATCTTAATATCATTTTTAATTCTAGGCTCATATCTTATTATATATTTTGTACCTATATTTTCTATTTCTAACCACTCTATATCATCTTTATGTTTATCCATTATATTTTGTTTTATATCTTGAATTTTTAAATAACTCTTTTTAAAATTATACTTTTTTAATCCATTCTCATCTAATTCTTCTAATAGTGTTTGTTTCATATTAGTATCATTAGTTATTACTTCAATATTAAAAACTATATTAGATAAAATATATAAAAATATCATACATATTAAAATACTTATAATTATATATTTATTATTAAATATTTTTTCTTTTATATTTTTTAATCCCTTATAAGTTATAACATCTACTTCATAAACAGTCTTTATTTTAAGAAGTTTTTCATAATCTTTATAATATATATCTATTATTATATTATTAGAATCTATATATTTAATATTTAATATATCTATATTATTAGTTTTTAATCTTTTTATAAATCTTTCAATATTATTTCCTTTTATACTTAATCTAATTTTACTATCTAATATAAAAAATATTTTATTTTTCATGAATCACCTAAATTCTATATTATCAAATTCACCAGTAATTAAAATTTCATCATTTATAAGTTTAGACACAACTAAGTTTTTTCCATTAACTGATATATTATTTTTCTTTAGTTTAACTACTATCTTATTTGAGTCAAAATGTCCTATATCAATATAATTTATTATATTTATTTTATTTTTTACTATAACTATTCTTGTTTCATTATCATCTATATATGATCTAATTCCATCTACTATTTTCAAATTAATCACCTATATAATTTTATTTAGTTCAAAAAAAAAGATACTATTTTAGTTATCTTTTTATATAATTTATTTTTTAGCCCTAGGATGCGCACTTAAATATACACTTCTTATTTTCTCATTAGTTAAATGTGTATATACTTGAGTAGTAGATAAGTTTTCATGACCCAATAATTCTTGTACACTCCTTAAATTTGCCCCATCCATAAGCATATGAGTCGCAAATGTATGTCTTAATACATGGGGTGATATTTTAATACTGATACCTGCTAAAACTGAAGCATTATCTACTATAGATCTAATAGTTCTATCACTAATACACTTACCAGTATTACTTATAAATAAATAATCTAAATTATTTATATTTAATATATTATAACTATTATTTAAATACTTATTTAATAAATCTAAACATCTATTTCCAAAATATACTATTCTTTCTTTATTACCTTTTCCAGTAACTTTTATACTCATATCACTAATAGATACATCATTTAATTTAATTTTTACTATCTCACCTACACGAATTCCAGTAGAATATAACATTTCAAGTATTAAAGAATCCCTAATTCCTATTGGACTATCATCAAATACATTTAAAAGTTTTTCAGTATCTTCATAACTTAAATACTTTGGTAGTCTTTTATCTAATTTAGGATTAGTTATAAGTAACATAGGATTTTCTTTTATAATATTATGAACTTTTAAATATTTAAAAAAACTTCTAAGCGCACTTATAATTCTAGATATAGTCTTATTACAATAATTAAGATCATATAAATAATTGATAAAAAGTCTTATATCTTGATATTCTACATCATTATAATTTTTAATATCATTATCATTTAAATATTCTAAAAATATATTTAAGTCTTTATTGTAATTAGAAACAGTATAATTAGAATATTTTTTTTCATAAGTTAACTCTTCTAAAAAATTTAATATATATTCTTTCATATACTCACCTAATTAATTATAACATAAAAAAGTTCAATTTGATAGATACCATAAATAAAGGATTTATCGGTATTTCTTGAACTTTTTTTAATAAGTTCAGTAAGTTAAATTAAGGTATGTTAGTAACAAGTTAGTGACAATTTTAAAAATATATTTTTTCATTTTGTCGGGTATTTTCTTGAATTTTACCCTACATTATGTTAAAATGATAAAGAGGTGAAAAACAATGATTTATTCATACAAAGAACTTTTAGAAAAATATGGTACTAGATACA
>CANRAQ010000030.1 GCA_947628725.1 uncultured Bacilli bacterium
TCACTTATTCTTATTATCTTTTTACTAATAGCCTTACTTTTTACTTTTGTAATATAGTATTCTATGTAAAAGAAAAGCACTCAATCTAACAAGATTAAGTGCTAACCAATATATTGGTGAGTACTCAACATTGCGTTGTTAAGTATTCCCTTTTTTATTTTATGCAAGTTTCCTTGACAAATACATCATAACATAAAAACGGCTTTTTTACAAGTCGTTTTCTATCTTTACTCGTATTCTTCCGAGTTTCCTGACAATCTGGTGTCCCAGAAGGGATTCGAACCCCTGACACTCGCCTTAGAAGGGCGATGCTCTATCCAGCTGAGCTACTGAGACAGTTGTTCCGAAGAACAAGATAATTATATAATAAAATTAAAATTTATTCAATACTTTTTAATACACTTTTATAAATTTCTTCATCATCTACATTAAAAATTACTGTATCTACATCATAGTTATCATTTATGGACATAGATATTGTATAAATGACTTCTTCTAGTATTTCTTTTGTATTTATATCATTAAATATAGCATTGTTAAAATTAATACTTAATATGTCATCTGTTTGACTTGATGAAATTATTGTAGTATTACTGTTCAAATAACTCATTAGTGAATTATTATATGAATTATTGCTACTTAATTCATCTATTATTATCTCTATTTTACTTCTTGTATCATTATTAATTTTTGTTACTGGAACATAATATTCATTATCGTTATATTTACTTATATAATATATAGTTGTTTTATTTATATCTTTTGTGCTATCTAAGTTATATTGCTTATTAATTCCAAAACTTCTATCTAATGTAGATGGCAGTTTTTTATTTGATTTGGGAAGAGTAGTTAATATATTATTATCTACATATATAATTACATATTTAACATCTTTTATACTAGTTAAAGTATACACTATAGCCTCAACTATTTTTTCTTCCATTTCTTTACTAGTGTTAAAAAGTTCATTAGAAAAATTTACTTTAATGACATTATCTTTATATATAATACTTAATATTTCAGTGTCACTTGGAATGACAGCCTTAAATCCATTTGGAATAAGATCCTGCTTACTACCACCAATTATTAAAGATTCTAACAATTCTTTAGCCTTTTTTTCAATTTCATC
Source organism: uncultured Bacilli bacterium (assembly GCA_947628725.1). GTDB lineage: Bacteria > Bacillota_I > Bacilli_A > RF39 > UBA660 > UMGS1613. Next base: position 1,130 of record CANRAQ010000030.1, read on the forward strand.
ATTTTCTGTCATAATTTTAGTATGAGCAAGTAGATTATTTGAATCTAATAAATATATCGTAGAAGTACTAACTTCTTCAACATAATTTAATTCTTCTTTTATACTAAATTTTTCTTCTTTATTTGGTATGATATATAAAAGTAGTATAGCAAATAAAGCAACAAAGCATACAATTATTTTTTTAATGTATATTCTCTTAAGCATTAAATCACCTATAAAAATATATGTAAAAAAAACGTATAAAATACGTTTTATAAAGAAATTTCTCCAAGTCTTAATAATTCTACAACAGCACTAGCTCTACCTTTTACATTTAGTTTTTGCATAGCATTAGAAATATGATTTCTAACAGTTTTTTCACTTATATCTAAATTTTCAGCTATTTCTTTTGTAGTTTTATTTACTATTAACATTTCAAATACTTCTTTTTCTCTTTTAGTTAAAATACTTTTTTTCACGCTTACCTCACTTCCTAATAGAGTGGTTTATAATTTCTCATATTATTTTATGATGTAAGGTAAATAAAGTGATTGCGAGTGCCTATATATCTTATTAGTTTTGGAATTTGACAGTTATATGCTTTTGAGTAGTGTAATTTGCTTGAATAGTTCTCATTATGTTGTTAGCAAGTTCATTAGTGTGTTCACTGCTATTGATAATTACACTAATTTGATTATCTTTTATTTTAACATATGCATCTAATTTATATGTTTCTTTTATTTGAGTTTCTAATTTTTCCTCAAAACTTCTATTGTCATTTAATGTTTTAATTTTTTCATATGCTTTATTTTTATCATCTGTAGATGCATCTGCATCTGTTAGTATTACTTGTAACTGTTCAATTTCTTTTGACATCTCTTCATCTGATTCTACTCTTAAGGCAACTAGGGCATCACTTTCTTCTACAGTAACTGTAGGCTCTTCTTTCTTTTCCTCAACTTTGTTATTACCTGTTGTTAGTAACAGTTCACTAGGCATAGTTATATAGTAAATACTTAAAACTAAAATTAAACTAAAAAGGGTTAAAAACCATAAACTTTTTTTATTAATCATAATTTCCTCCTGTTTATCTAGTAGATTATATTCACCATATTGAAAAGTATTCATTAATTTTGTGCAAATATGTCCTTTGCATACTTTCTAAATTCTTATGTGAGATAATATGTGTGGTGGTAGTATGCAGGACAAATCTAAGTTTAAAACTAAAGATGATATTCAATATATAGTTGGAACTAATGTTAGAAAAGTATGTAAAGATAAGAAAGTTAACTTAATGGAATTCTCAGAAGAAATAAATATTTCATATGAATACTTAAGACATATTGTAAGTTTAGGTGGACAAAAATCACTATCATTTTATTCTATGTATAAGATAGCTAAAATATTAGGAATTACTATGGATGAATTATGTCAAGGAATATTTGATGATAAATGAAAGAAAATTTACCCATTTTCTTTTTTTAATGTTATAATTAATATAGGTGATAGGATGAAAAGGATAGTATTATGTATAATGGACGGTGTAGGTATTAGGCAGGAAACATATGGAAATGCTGTAAAAAGTGCTGATACTAAGATTTTAGATAATTTATTTAAATATTATCCAAATAGTTTACTTGAAGCTAGTGGAACCAAAGTAGGATTACCTAAAGGCCAAATGGGTAATAGTGAAGTAGGGCACACTAATATTGGTGCTGGAAGAATAGTTTATCAACCATTAGAGTTTATAACTAAGGATATAGAAGATGGAAATATAATAAATAATAAAAATATAAATGATGTAATTAACTATACAAAAGAAAATAATTCCAAATTACATATAATTGGTCTACTTAGTGATGGAGGAATACACTCTCATATTGACCATTTATTTGGATTACTTGATATGTGTAAGGAAAAAAATATAGATAATATATATATACATGTAATTACAGATGGTAGAGATACACTTCCTACTAGTGGAATAAATTTTATACAAGATTTACAAAACAAATTAGATGAACTTAAAATTGGAAAGATTGCTAGTGTAAGTGGAAGATATTATTCTATGGATAGAGATAATAATTGGGATAGAATAAGAAAAAGTTATGATGTAATTGTAAATGGTTTAGGACATGTTGAAGAAGATCCTGTTAAATATATGAAAAAGTCTTATGATAATGGGGTAACAGATGAATTCATTAAACCTATTATAATAGATCGAAGTGGAATAATAAGTAATAAGGATGGAATAATAGTATTTAATTATAGACCTGATAGATTAAGAGAACTATTTAAAGCTATAACTAATCCATCATTTAATGAATTTCCACATAAAAAATTAAATGATGTAAAATTAGTTACAATGATGCCTGTAAGTGATGAAGTAATATGTACAAATGCATATGAAAATCAATCATTAGAAAATACATTAGGTGAATATTTATCTACAAAAGGTATAAAGCAACTTAGAATAGCTGAAACAGAAAAGTATGCACATGTTACTTATTTCTTTGATGGTGGAATAGAAAAAGATTTACCAAATTGTGATAGGATATTAATACCTTCTCCTAAAGTGGCAACATATGATTTAAAACCTGAAATGAGTGCATATGAAATTACTGATAAATTATTAAGTGTAATAGATAATTATGATTTTGTAGTATTAAATTTTGCTAATGGAGATATGGTAGGGCATACTGGAGTATTTGATGCTACAGTTAAAGCGGTTACAACAGTAGATGAATGTATAGGAAAAATATACGATAAAGTTATGAGTTTAGGTGGAATATTAATAGTAACTGCAGATCATGGTAATGCAGATTATATGTTAGATAGCAAAGGTAATGTCATTACTAGTCATTCAAATAGTTTAGTGCCATTTATCGTAACGGATAATAAATATAAACTTAAAGATGGCAAGTTAGCGGATATCGCACCTACTATATTAGACATAATGAATATAGAAATACCTAGTGAAATGACAGGAGAAAGTTTAATTAGATGAGTTTAGATTATAATATAATAGAATCATTAAAATTACTATTAGTTTCTTATAAATATAATGTAATGATTTCTATAAATATAGCGTCTATTATATTATTTATAATATTTATGTTAAATAAAAATAAAAATATCAATAAATATATAATAAGTACTATAAATGTTTTACTTATAATTATTATAGGATACTACTATATTAAAGATATATTTTCATTTAAGTATTCAAATCCTATAAATAATATATATTTCTATTTTTTAAACACTATATTATTTTTAGTAATTATAGGTATTAGAAGTATAAGAAATAAGGTTAAAATATTAGATTATTTAGTATATAACTTATCACTTATAAATATATTATTTTCTTTATTTATGACATATTATTTAAGTAATATTACACTTATAGTTATAGGAAATATATTTCCTATGATTAAATTTGGAAATATAATATATATACTTTATTACATATATATTTTGATTAGATTTTTATATCGTTTTTTGACAAAAAAGGCATAACATGTTATAATTAACCCATCTTTAAGGGAGTGAAGTAATTTGAAAATTACAAGTGTAGATTTGAAAATTAGCGCAGTTAGGCGTAGTCAATATCCAACTGATCAAAAATCAGAATATTTACTCGTAGGAAAAAGTAATGTAGGAAAAAGTAGTTTTATAAATACATTAATTAATAGAAAAAACTATGCTAGAACATCTGCAACACCAGGTAAAACTCAAACTATAAATTTTTACTTAGTAAATGATAAATTTTATTTAGTAGATGCTCCAGGATATGGATTTGCTATGTTAAGCAAAAAAAGACAAAAGAAATTTGGATTAATGATGGAAGATTATCTTCAAAATAGAGAAAATTTAAAACAAGTATTTATGCTTATAGATTTTAGACATAAACCATCAAATGATGACTTGATGATGTATAATTATTTAAAACACTATAAAATACCTGTAACTATAGTAGCGACAAAAACAGATAAAGTTGGAATAACTTTACAACAAAAACAAAGAAATATGATTTTAGAAGAGTTAGATTTAGTTGTAGGGGATGATTTTACATTATTTTCTAATGTAACTAAAGTTGGTAAAAAAGAAATATATGAAAAAATTGAAAGAACAATGTAGATTAATTGTTCTTTTTTCATAATATAAATTAGGTGGTTATAGTTGAGTATAAAATATATATCAGATAGTATCTTTGATATCTATATAAAAAAAGAAAGTGCCGGTAATGTTAATTTTAATGATTTAGAGTGTTTAGAAACATATTTAAAAGAATTATTTAAAATACTTAAAAATAAGTATAATATAACAGTAGAAGGATTCTATGAGGTTACTGTTTATATAGATAAAAATTATGGATTTGTATTTCACCTAGAAAAAGATGAAATAGATTATTATAATTATTTTAAAAATCAAGTAGATATGCGTATATATCCAATTGAAACAGAATTTTTATATTTAGCAGATGACTTACCAGATAATTACGATAAATTTGATATAAATATAATAGATAATTGTATATATCTAAAAATTAAAAATGAATTAAGTGATATAGAAATGATGGAATTATTGGAAAATACTAAATTAGTATATGACAAGTAATTTGACAAAAATTAATAGGTTTGTTATTATATAGAGCAAGTAAGGGGATAATACTATGAAGTATATGTATGATTTTACAAATCGTAATTTAATAAAAAATTATACAGTAGAAGGGGATAAAATAATAGTTTCATTTTTGGCTTACGATAAGAAAATAGAAATACCTTTTAATGAAGAAAATGAAGAAAATTTATTGAAACTTATGACACATCAAGCGATAGAAAGAAATAATTCAGATGCGTTATTTAATGTTGAAAACGATAGAATATATAATATGGTAGAGAGTATAGCAATGGATTTTTTAGTTTCATTAGGAGTAGTTAATTTTGTAGATTCCAACTTATTTTGGAAGGTTGTTATAATTATGTATGAAATTGCTGCTGCTTCTGTTATATGGTTTAGAGGTATAGATTTTAAAAAATATAATGAGGATATAGAGGAATTAAAAAAATATGATATATATTTATCTATAGAAAATTATTTAAAGGCTCTTAATAGTCCCAAGATTTTTAAAGGAATAAAAAATAAAGAAGATGTATTAAATATAAATACATTAGATAATTATTCATTAAAAGATATAAAGAAAATAAGAAGTAATTTAATAAAAGTCATTTCTCAAGAATTGAAAAAAGAATTAAAAGAAGAGGAAAAATTAAATAAAGTTAAAGAAAAAAAGTTGATTTAGGTGTCAACTTTTTATATTACTATTGCAAATAGATTACCAGATCCTTTATTTACAAGTTTAGTTAATGTTTGTTGTAATTTATATCTAGCATTTTCAGGCGTTAAAGAAAGTTTGGCTTGTATTCCTTCTTTAACTATATTGTCTATACTTCTACCAAATATTTCACTTTTCCAAATTGCTTGAGGGTCTGTATCTTTATCTTTCATTAAATAATCAATTAATTGTTTGCTTTGAAGTTCAGATCCTATAATAGGTTCAAAAGTTGATTCTACATCTACTCTAATCATATGTATACTAGGCGCAACTGCTTTAAGTTTAATACCATATCTAGAGCCTTGTTTTATTATTTCAGGTGTTTCTAATTTCATGTCGTTAAGTGTAGGGCATGCAACACCATATCCTGTAGTTCTAACCATTTTAAGCGCACTTTTTATTTGGTCATATTCAGTTTTAGCTTCGTTATAATCTTGGAATAACATTAATAAATCTGCTTTACTTCTTATGCTAGTACCTATAGTATCTTTAAGCACTTCATCATATAAATATTCAGGTGCTTCTAGATTGATTGTTACTATTCCTGTAGATGTGTCCACATCTGAAATATATGCTTTTTCAATTTTATCTGAATTTTCAAAATGTGATGTTATATGTTCTATATCTCTTAATTTATCTACTTCTACTACACTTTCTTTAATTTTTTCTATGTATTCTGATTTTAGTGGATTAGTTGGATTTAGGCAAGCAATCCAATCTGGCATATTTATTTTTACTTCTGTAACAGGGAATTCATAAAGGGACTCTCTAAGTACACTATAAACTTCTTTTTCACTCATTCCTTCGACAGATAATGGAAGTACAGGAACATTATATTCTTCACATAATTTTTCTGCCATTCTTTCAGTTTCAGGTAGTGTAGGATGAGCAGAATTTAAGACTACTATGAATGGTTTACCAATTTCTTTAAGTTCATTAACTATTCTGTTTTCAGCATCTATATAGTTAGATCTTGGTATTTCTCCAAAAGAGCCATCTGTAGTAATTACTATACCAATACTAGAGTGATCTTTAATTACTTTTTCAGTTCCAATTTCTGCTGCCTCTATAAAAGGAATTTCTTCATCATACCAAGGTGTTTTAACCATTCTAGGACCATTTTCATCTTCATATCCTTTTGCGCCCTCTATTACATAGCCAACACAATCTACAAGTCTAACATTACAACTAAAATTATCTAGTGTAATATTTGCAGCATTACTAGGGACAAATTTAGGCTCTGTAGTCATAATCATTTTACCTTGTGCAGATTGTGGGATTTCATCTAAACATCTTTTCTTTTCATACTCATCTTCTATGTTTGGAACTACCAAGTTTTCAATAAATTTTTTTATAAAAGTCGATTTACCAGTTCGTACAGCTCCAACAACCCCAAGATATAAATCTCCACCTGTACGTTTAGTAATGCTTTCAATTATTTCAATTTTTTCCATAAATTACCTACTTTCTATTTAACTATATGAGAATTTTATTTAAATATCACTAAAAATATTAATTTAATTAATATTGAAAATTACAAATTTTTCCAATAAATTTTATATAAATTTTTATGTAATTTTATTGACTTTTGTATTTTATTTAACTATAATAAAAATCAATTTTGGGAGGTGCCTATGAAACTTAATTTACCAGTACTACTTTTAAATGGCACAGTCCTTATGCCTAATGATGAAATTAAATTAGAATTCAATGATGAATTAAGTAAAAATATAATAGATGAATCAGAATACTTTCATGATAAAAAAATATTTATAGTTACAAAATTGTCCTTAGAAGAAGATATATCTATAATGGATTTACCATCAATAGGAACAATAGCTAAAATAACAAGAAAATTAAAATTACCAAATGGAAATATAAGAATAAATATAAAAGGTGTAGAAAGAGGATATGTTATAGAATATTTAAATCCTTCACCTAATATGATAGAATCATTTGTATCAAGTTTTCCTACCGAAGAAATAAAAGGGGAAATAAAAGATGGATTAATTAGAAAACTTTATTCTGAATTAGAAGAATACATAGAAAAAGTACCATATGTAAGTAATGGTATCTTATCTTTAATATCTGGAATAGATGATTTAGGTAAAATAACAGATATAATGGCAAGTAATTTATCTATGGATAATTTCAAAAAATTTAGTTATTTAATGGAGCCTAATTCAATAAAAAGAGCTGAAATGTTGCTTGAATATATAGATAAAGAAGAGCAATTATTTAATATAGAAGAAAAGATAGATACTAAAGTAAAAAAAGAGATAGATAAAGATCAAAAAGATTTTTATTTAAAATCTAAAATAGAACTTTTAAAAAGAGAACTAGGAGAAATTTCCCCTAAGGAAGAAGAAGTAGAAAAGTTAAAATTAAAAATAAATAATTTAAATGTAAATGATACTATTAAAGAAAAATTACTATATGAATTAAATAGATATTATGAAATGTCTAACATATCTCCAGAACTTAGTGTAGTTAGAAATTATATAGAAACAATGATCAGTTTACCTTGGGGTATATATACTGAAGATATAGAGGATTTATCATTAATAAAAGAATATTTAGATAAGACTCATTATGGATTGGATGAAATAAAAGATAGAATTATAGAGTATTTAGCAATAAAAAAACACTCTAGTATGTTAAAGTCACCTATATTATGTTTAGTAGGACCACCTGGAGTAGGTAAAACTACTTTGGCTTATTCTATAGCAAAAAGTATGAATAGAAATTTTGTTAAGATAAGTGTTGGTGGAGTAGATGATGAGGCTATAATAAAAGGACATATAAGAACATATTTAGGTGCGACATGTGGAAAAATTATAGATGGTATAAAAAGAGCAAAAAGTTCTAATCCAGTATTTTTAATAGATGAAATAGATAAAATGTCCAGTAATTATAAGGGAGACCCTAATAGCGCACTTTTAGAAGTATTAGATCCAAATCAAAATAAGTATTTTAAGGATAATTATATAGAAGAAGAATTTGATTTATCCAAAGTAATATTTATAACTACTGCAAATGATATAAATGATATACCATTAACATTAAGAGATAGACTTGAAATAATTAATATAAAATATTATACAGAGTATGAAAAAGTAGAAATAGTAAAAAAATATTTGATACCAAGTATATGTAAAAATCATGGAATAAGTAATATTAAAATAAGTGATGAAAATATAATAAATATAATAAGGCATTATACAAAAGAATCAGGACTTAGACAATTAGAAAGAATGATATCTAAGATAGTAAGAAAAATAGTAATGGATAGTTTATTATCAAGTAAGAGAGTCTCTAAAACAGTATCTAATATTAAAAAATATTTAGGTGAATATATATATGATACAAACAATACCATAAATGATATAGGTGTAGTAAATGGTTTAGCATATTCTACTTATGGAGGAGATGTTATACAAGTAGAAACTACATACTATGATGGTGAAGGAAATATTACAATTACTGGTGATTTAGGTAATACTATGTTAGAAAGCGCTAAAGTTGCTTTAAGTTATATAAAAGCAAATTATAAAGAATTTAATATAGATAAAAAAATATTTAAAAGTGATATACATATAAATGTACCAAATTCTAAAATTAAAAAAGATGGTCCAAGTGCAGGTGTCACTATAACTACATCTATTATAAGTTCACTTTCAAATTTTAAAATAAGTAATGAAGTGGCTATGACAGGTGAAATAACTTTAAGAGGTAATGTACTTAAAGTAGGTGGTATAAAAGAAAAAATAATGGGTGCATATATTAATAATATAAAGATAGTATTTATACCATTTTCTAATATGAATGACTTAAATAAAATACCGAATGATATAAAAGATAAAATGACATTTGTACCTGTAAAAAATTATAAAGAAATATATAATTATTTAAAAAAACATAATGATATCTAAATGATGTCATCTTTTTTCTTTAATCTTCCAATTTTTAAAAATATAGGGTATAATTATAATGACAGTAGGTGAATATATGTTAGGAAAAATTATTGGTATTGAAGAAAATGTAGTATTACTTAGACTAAATGTAAAAATAGAAGAAATGGTAAATATTATAAACTTATATGTAGTTTTAGAAGATAAAGATAAAAGACTCATAGGTGAAATAATAGATATAAAAGAAAATATAGCCTACATAAATTTGGTAGGTGAATTTGTTAATGATAAATTTATATTTGGTGTAAGTAAAAAACCATCTTTTGGTTCTAGTGTAAAATTAGTATCTAAAGAAAGAATAAATAGTATATTAGGTATAAGTGATTATGATGAGAGAAAAGATCTATATATAGGAAATAGTCCACTTTATGAAAATATAAAAATAGGTGTTAATATTAATGAATTTTTTAGTAATCATTTTGCTATTTTCGGATCTACTGGAAGTGGAAAGTCTTGTAGTGTTGCTAGAATATTCCAAAATCTATTTGAAAAAAACGACCCAGTGCCATATAAAGCAAGTATTTTGATATTTGATGCATATGGGGAATATCATAGTGCGTTTAAAGATATAAATAAGAAAGTTCCAGAGATCAGTTTTAAATCTTATACAACTAATATTAATGATGATATTAAAAAAGTTAAAATACCACTATGGCTATTAAATGTAGATGATTTAGCTCTTTTACTTGAGGCTAATTCAAGGGCACTTCTACCTATAATAGAGAAAGCTATGAAATTAGTAACAATATTTGCTAAAGACGAAAAAGAAGTAATAAGAAGTAAAAATGATATAATTGCAAGGGCAATATTAGATATATTGGCAAGTGGTAAAGCGCCAGCTCAAATTAGAGATCAAATTTTTTCTGTTTTAAGTAATTATAATACTAAAGATTTAAACCTAGAAACACCAATATATCAACCTGGATATACTAGACCATTAAAACAATGCTTATTAATAGACCAAACAGGTAAAATAAGAGAAATGGAATTACTTACTACATTCATGAATCAATTTTTAGTTGATGATGTAGAATTAAATTTACCTGATGGAAGTTTTAAATATACATTAAAAGATTTGTATGACGCATTTGAATTTGCCTTAATATCTGAAGGAATACTTAATAGTGATAAGATATTTGATGAATATAATGTTTTAAAAGTAAGACTTAGAAGCCTTTTAAATGGAGATTATGCAAAATTCTTTGAAATGGATGAATACTTAACAAGAGAACAATTCATAAAAGAAATACTTTCTTCTGAAAATGGAAGAAAAGCACAAATAATTAATTTTAATATAAACTATGTAGATGATAGATTTGCAAAGACATTAACTAAAATCTATTCTAGAATATTCTTTGAATATGTAAAAAATTCAAAAGTTAGAGCCTCTTTACCAATACATATAGTCTTAGAAGAAGCACATAGATATGTACAAAATGATAGCGATATAGATGTTATAGGCTATAATATATTTGATAGAATAACAAAAGAAGGAAGAAAATATGGAATACTTTTAGGGTTAATTTCACAAAGACCATCAGAACTTTCTACAACTGCTATTTCACAGTGCAGTAACTTCTTGATATTTAAAATGATGCACCCTACAGATATAGAATATATTAAACAAATGTTACCAAATATGACAAATGAATTAATAAAGAAAATTAAATTATTACAACCAGGTAATTGTGTTGCATTTGGTTCTGGATTTAATTTACCATCATTAATAAAACTAGATATGCCATTTCCAGCACCTTCAAGCAGTAGTTGTGATATAAGTTCAGTTTGGTTTATAGATAGAAAATAAATTAAAAATGCAAGAATTTAAAAAATTTTGAAAAAACACTTGCATTTTTTTTTTTTTTGATATTATGGTAGTGGATGATAGAAGGAGTAGAGATTATATGAATAAAAAAGCATTCACATTAATAGAACTTTTAGCAGTAATAGTGATATTAGCAATAATAGCCTTAATAGCAGTACCAATAATAATAAATATAATAAGGGATACAAAAGAAAAATCAAGAGAAATAAGTAAAGATTTATATTTAACTGCAGTAGAACAAACTATATTAAAAGAAAATATAGAAGGAAGTTTAAATCCAAGTTCATGTAGAGTAAATATAGATGGAAATATAGTATGTGATGATAAAGAAATAAAAATAGAAGTAAACGGAGAAAGACCATGTACAGGAGATATAAAACTAAATAAAGGAATGGTAGTAGATTCTAGATTAGGATATTGTAAAAATAATAAAGAATATAAAGATAATAGTGGAGCAAATACACCAGAATTATCAGGATTAACACCAGTACTATATAAAGATAACTCATGGGTTATAGCAGATATATCAGAAGAGTGGTA
>CANRAQ010000031.1 GCA_947628725.1 uncultured Bacilli bacterium
TTATAAAAAATAATGCTAATTTAACTTATGATGAAGCCTTAGTAAGATTTGTAAGTGATTATTTAAAAGAACATTCAAGCCTTAAACTTACTTTATATAATTATGCTGAAGAAGCAGAGTACAGTGTAACTGTAAAAGGTGTTACACTAGATGATACTAACTATGTAAGTTATGATTATATTAATGATTCTAAACTTAAAACAAAAGAGATTATAGGAGCAAGAGTATACGATGACGATATAAATAATCTAAAAAGTACATTTGGTAAATTAATATTTAGGGATGTTTTTGATAGGAATGATGTTGGAACTTTTTATACCTTTACTTTAGATCACCACGATGATATTAGTTCTATAATTAGCATATATAAATATTTATCAAAATATATTTTAATAGTTAGTTTAGTATTTGTATTATTTAATATATTATTATTTTCAAACTTTATAGGGGTTACAATATCATATTCTAAAAAACAAATAGGTATTATAAGAGCTCTTGGCGCAAGTAGTAAAGATGTTACAAAGATATTTAGTTTTGAAGCATTAATAATTGGAATTGTTTCTTGGATATTGTCTATTATAGGATTTACTACTATTTGTAATTTGCTTAATAATTCTATATTTGGAAGTATGTATTATACATTAAATGGAATAGTAAAAAATCCATTTATACCAATTATAATGTTTGTTTATACTATTGTAATTGCAAATTTAATAACAATCATATCTATGAGTAAAGTAACAAAGATTAGACCGATAGATGCAATATTAAATAAATAGAAAAAGTTCGGCTTTTTCTATTTTTAATATATATATTATTGATATACAAATGTATGTTTGATATAATGTTAATGGATACATTTGAAATATGTCAGATGTTTTCCCTTTCAATTATCAAAAGATAAGAGAAAGGTGGTGGTTAATTATGACAAAAAGAGAAGTATCTCAATTTATTATAATTCTACTATTATTCTTTGTAGTAATCACCTTACTATTTAGATAATAAAAACATCTGATTTCAACAATAGTTGATTTCAGATGCCATCCAATAAGGGATTACATCTGATTCTCCAAATCAAATGTATCCTTTTTTATTTTATGCAAATTGCCTTTGCCATATTCATTATATTATATTTAATAACTCTTGTCAAATCTACCAAGACTTAATTTATAATTGATAATGTTAGATTAGTGTGTTATTATAATGATATAGAGGTGTGATATGAATTATTATATGAACGAAGAATGTATTAATAAAATAAATACAATAAAAGAGACATATTTTAAAGATTTAGATTTATCTAATCCAAGTAAAATAAAAGAATTTGATGATGGTTATTGCGTTAAGGTATATACTGTATTAAATGAGTTACACATTATTTCTATATATGACAAAAGGTATTCTTTATGTAGACTTTATAAAGATGATAAGTTCCTATATGAATGGATAAATATTAATGGTTCTACGTTATGTTTAGATATATTTAAACACTCTAATGGGCATAAGTATTTGATATACAATATAGATTTGTATGGATATAGTGTACTAGAGTTAGATACATTAAAAAATGTAAACTATTTACCGATAGAATCTTATAAAGATGGAGATGAGTTTGACGAAACTTTTATATTTTGTGATGCACACTATAACGAATATAATGATTGCTTGGCGGTTGAAGGGTGTTTTTGGTCAGCGCCAGATTCTATAATGCTTTTAGATTTTAAAGAACCACTTAAAATAATTGAAGCAAATAAATGGATTGATATGAATGATGTAATAGGTAAAGAAAGATATCATAATATTGATTTTGAAAGTTTTAATAAAGATAACATAACTTGTATTTTTGGGCAAAATGCTCAAGGGTATGATTTTAAAGAAACATTTTCTATAAAAAAACTTATGAGTCATAAAAAATAAAAACTCTTTATTATTGTTTTAAAGAGTTTTTATATTCTAAAAATATTTCTTTATTGTTTTTAAGCCTATCATTATTTGGACTTATTTCTAAAGCTTTATCAATGTAAAATAATGCCTTATCAATATTTTTTTCATAGAAGTAGCAAATTGATAATAAATCATATACAGTGTGATCCCAACTAAATATTTCATTTATATATGTTTTTTGATGACTACTTATTTTAAGTGCTTCTAAACAATATTTTTTTACTTCACTTAAATTGTCTTCTCTATATTCTAGTAAAGCCATTTCAATATATGGATCTCTCAAGTAAGGGGCTTCTTTTATTGCTTTATTAAGCCACATTCTTGCTTCTTCTATTCTACCGAGTTCAATATAGTCTCTTGCAATAAATCTCATAGATGCACATCTTTCATCTTTCCAAGTTGCAGTTGGAAGATTTAAGTGTTTAATTAATGTATCAATTGATTCATTCCATTTTCTATGATACATATATTCTCTACCTAAGTAATGCATATTCCTATCATCAGTTGGATTTTCTTTTACAGATAATTCGAGTAAATTAAGATAATTTGATCTTGATTTTGTAGAATCTGGATAGTGGTTTAAAGTAATATTATCTGTTACTATTTTTATTTCATTTTTTGACCCAATATATTCTAATACTTCATGAACTGGATGTGTCCATTTATAGTCGAATCTATTATGTATTTTTTCAATATAAAAATTTACTTTAGGTATATTATTTTCAATATACCAATTATAATTATATGCAAGTCTAGTTGTATCTTTATCCCATATTTCTTCTAATTTTTCTCTCCAACCTTTTACAAATACTTCATCCAAATCAGTACATACACATATATCCGTATCGTCTGGCACAAGCTCTAGTGAAAGATTTCTTGCTGTATCAAATCTAAATGGGTCTATAATTTTTTTAGATACATTTACATTTAACTTTTTTAATTTATCTATAGTTTTATCATTAGATCCAGTATCAAGTACATATATTTCATCAGCTTCTTTCATAGAATTTACCCATCTTTCAACAAACTTCTCCTCATTTTTTGAAATTGCATAAACTACTACCTTATATTTACTCATCTCTTGGCCTTCCTAAATATTCAATTATTATAGTTGCAAGTGGATTGGTAAAATATGAGGTAGAGCTTACATCATCGATTGATGGGCTATTTAAATAAATATTTTCTTTGGATAAATTAACTAATTCGTAATCCATATTAGTACTAACTACAGTTATTATTCCTTCACCGGTGACAGGGGTTGCAACGGGATCTGTAAGAAATACACTTCCACCTATATATGTATTATCAGTACCTGTTTGTCTAAATCCAATTGTGACAAAATCTTTTGTAGGGTCTAGGGGACTTCCTATATTTTTTATATATCCATTTACAATAAATTTAACTTTGTAAAATCCAGCTTTATTAAATTTAATTGTATTATCATTTGTATTTAATGTTACTATATTATTAGTATCTATTTCTACTCTTGATATTGGAATTCTACCTTGGACTGTTACTTCAGCTCCATCGTTTGGATATGTTATCAAATTGTAAGACACTAAATATACTGCACCTATTATTTCAGGCCCTGCAGGTCCAGTAGGTCCTTGAATACCTTGTGGGCCAATACTTCCAGGTAATCCTTGAGGTCCGACTGGACCAGATTCACCTTGAATTCCTCGAGGCCCAGTAGGTCCAGTAGGTCCAGTAGGCCCTTGTGGTACAATAAAATCTAATACTACATTTTCGGTTGTTCCAATGTTTTGTACAGAGGCAATTTGACCAGGTGTTCCTGTTTCTGTTTTACCTATTGTTATTGTTACAGGCCCTTGTGGACCAGTAGGCCCAGTAGGACCACCTGCGGGTCCAGTAGGCCCGGTAGGACCAGTGGGACCTATTTCACCATTTAATCCAGTAGGTCCAGTTGGTCCGGTTGGCCCAACTTGTAAATATACGGAATAATCTGGCCTACATTTTTCATCTTTCTTAATTTTTTCTATGGCTTTTTTATATAAATCCATAACATTCCTCCTTGTCTATAAATATACTATGTTATAGCTTGAATCATGATAGTTACAATTGGACTTGCAAAAGATGATTCAGTACCTAAAGATTCTATTTTTGGGCTCTGTAAAAATATAGGGAATTTTCCTAAATTTACTAATTCAAATAATTGTTTAGGATAAGTTAAATTAACTATACCATGACCTACTATAGTTGTTGGGGTAGTTTGACTTCCCCAAACTGAGTTTCCTGCGTATACTGTGCTTTCATCTAATCTTCTAAATCCTATTGATATAATATTTGATCCATCTTGTGCGCTAACTTGTGTCGATGTGCGTGCCTGTATGACAAAATCTATTCTATATATACCTTGTCTTAAAAATGTTATTGTATTATTTTGACTACTTACATAAAAATTATTTGTATTATCTAGAACTTCTATTTCTAATGGAATTCTTTCATCTGGGTCGACTTTAAATCCATCACTTGGAATACCTTCATTGGATGTTACGGTATATAAAGTTGGTATTTCAAGTGGCCCAGGTATACCTTGAATTCCTTGAGGACCTTGATCACCTTTTGGACCAGCAATTCCCTGTATTCCTTGTAATCCAGTAGGACCAGTAGGTCCTATTTCGCCTTGAGGACCTTGTATTCCCCTAGGGCCTATAGGTCCCTGATCACCTTTAGGTCCAGGAACACCTTGGTCACCTTTAGGCCCCATAATACGCCCAACATTTATCCAACTATTAGTTTCATTAGACCAGACATATAAGTCTGCATTTACTAAATAACTTTGACCTGGTGAACCATTTGGATGATTTTGTTTTAATTCATCCAAACTATTAAAACTTCCTAAAATAGTTACACTGGTTCCATCTTCACCCTTAGGTCCAGTAGGACCCTGAATACCAATATCTCCTTTTTCCCCAGTAGGTCCGGTTGGACCAATAGGTCCAATATCTCCGGTAGGTCCTTGAATACCTTGTGGTCCCATAATACGTCCAACATTTATCCAATTATTAGTTTCACTTGCCCAAACATATAAATCAACACCTACTAAATAACTTTGGCCAGTTGTTCCAGTTGGATGTGCTTGTTTTAATTCCTCTAAATTATTAAAACTTCCTAGAATAGTTACACTAGTTCCATCCTGACCTTTAGGCCCAGTAGGACCCATATTACCAGTAGGACCCATTATCTGCCCAACATTTATCCATCCGTTATCTTCATTGGACCAAATATATAAATCAGTATCAACTAGATAACTTTGACCAGGTAAACCAGTAGGATGTTTATTTATTAAATCATCAAATGTATTAAGACTTCCTAAAATAGTTACACTAGTTCCATCTTCACCTTTAGGTCCCGTAGGACCAATATCACCTTGAGGTCCAGTAGGCCCAGTAGGACCAATTACAACTCTATTATTCATATAATATTGATATTTTTCTCTATCTTCCATAATTTTTCTTAATGCTCTTTCATACGTATCCATACTCTCTCCCCTTAATATATTCTATGAACATGAATATTAACTGTAAATGGTATATGTTTATAATTTTATTAAAATAAAAAAGGGAAAAAATCCCTTTTTATTAATCTAATTTTTTAACTATTAGATATGCATTTAAGCCTTCACCAGTTAAAGTTAAAGTTGTTGTAGCAGTTCCTTGGAAAGTTAAATTTAAATTAGATCCTTGTGTTAAATTTGCAATAAAATCTCCATTATAAGTATAGACTTGACCTTGAGTTAAATTTTTTGAGATTGCAGTTCCATCAACATTTGAATCACCATCTCTTACTGATAAAGTTATATCACCTGTTTGATTAGATGATACTTGAGCGAAATAAATAAGTTCATAAATACCATCTTCTTGTATAGTAATGTTATTTGCAGTATCATAGGATACATTGTTTTCAGGCATAGTTGTATCAAGATCAACTACAGTAGCTGTAGTATCATTTAGTTGTACAGTACCTGTTTGTTCATTATAAATTCCACCAAAAGCATTTAATCCATTTGCAGGTCCAGTAGGTCCAGTTGCTCCAGTTTCACCTTGAGGTCCAGTAGGTCCTTGAGGAATTGTAAAATCTAATACAACATTTTCAGCAGTACCTGTGTTTGTTACTGATGCTTCTCCACCTGCTTCTCCAGTTGTAGTTGTTCCAACAGTAACACTTACAGGTCCTTGAGGTCCAGTAGGTCCAGTAGGCCCAGTAGGTCCTATTAAACCAGCAGGCCCAGTAGGTCCAGTTGGGCCAGTAGGCCCTATTATTGCTCCAGTACATTGTGGTTTGCATTTAGAATCTTGTTTTATTTTTTGTAAAGCTTTTTCGTAATAATTCAAAATATCACTCCTTCCATTCATAATGTATGAACTTAAAAAATTTTAAGTTATAATAAATATCATCATAAAAATAATTATGAGATTATAGTTGTAAAATTAAGTTGTAATATATATTTAAATATGCTATACTTATAAAAATAATATGATAGGAGTAATAATTTGAAAGGGTTAGATTTTTATAAACAATTTGAAAAATATAAAAAAGTAATAATTCAAGAAATAATAAATGAATTTGGTGAAGAAAATAAAGATATAATTTGTGAAAGAATAGATGAAAATATATTAGTATTTATGTCTTCACCAAGTGAAGAATATGATTATGTAAGAAATAATAGTTCTATAAATTTATTTGATAAAGCAAGTGTTAAAATGAAATATAAAAATTTTGAGACCATAAAAAATAAAATATGTGAACCTCTTATGGATGGATTTATTGATACTGCTTTATATTATATGGGATTAGATAAATCTTATTTAAAAAACGAAAAATTACGTGAATTATTTACTGATGAAAATTTTAATGAAGGTCTTATAGATTCACTTACAGATAAATCTATGGAATTATTAAAAAATGAAAAAGTTCCAAAATCTATAAGAGATAATATAAGAAATAATCAAGCAAAGTTTGATAAAATAGTTAATGAATTAGGTATAAAAGTTAATGGTAATTTTTATTACTGCATAGATGAAATTATAATGATAAGGGATACATATAAATGTATGTATTATAAAAAAATTTTAGAGAATGATTCTTTTTATATATCAAAACTTAGAAAAATTTTAAATACTTCAGATTATGTAAAATTGTTTTATATATCATTTGTTGAAAACACTAATCATGGAAATATTAAAATTGGGGATAATTTAATTAAATATATATATTGTCCTATTGCTAGATTAAAAAATCAAGGAATAAAAAGTATTGATGTTCAAATTGTTCATGAATTAATACATTCTATACAAGGAGATGAAATAGATAACCTTTTCAATGAAATTAATGTTCAAATGCATGCGATTAATGTAGTAAAAAGATTACATCAAAATAATGTTTTTGTATTTGATAATGAAAATGATTATAAAATCACTGGAGAGTGTATATACGAATCTTTATTTCCTCTTACCGATAAATTATTAGATCAATATGGCTTTATATTTGATAAGTGTATATTTGATGGATATGGAGATATGAAAAATATATTTGGTGAATATTGGAAAAAATATTTATTACAGATTTCTCATATATACGATGTATATTTAACAAAACATATCATGCTAGAAAATAACTTTAAAAAAGTTTATGAAGAAATAGAAAATATGGAAAATTTTTATTGTGAAAATAATATAAAAGGTGGTAAACATGTATAGTAGTTTACAGGAAGTAAATATAATAACCAATATAGATAATAAAAATTATGAAATAAATTTAAACTATATTGATGATAAAATTTTTATAAATAGTAAATTGGTAGATACTTCAATAAATTTGAATGATTATTTAGATAAGTTATTTAATATAATAAAGTTTTGGAATGTAGATGAAACTATAGGCGATTTTAAAACTTTAGTTTCAGTCGTAGAAAAAGATAAAACTTATAATTATTATATAAGTAATAATTTACCAAATAATTATGATAGTTTTATAGATTTATTATTTTTAATTATATAATAACAGATTCTGTTATTATTTTTTCCTCATTAACACTTATTGTATTTGAGAATATAATATAATTGATTGAGGAGGAATAAATTTTGAAGAAAATGATTATTAGTTTAATAGCTATTTTAATAATAGTATTAATAGCTATTGGGGTATTATATAAAGGTGACGATAAAAAAGAAAAAGATTTAAAAGATATTACCGTTGCAGAAGTTGCCCATAGTATATTTTATGCCCCTATGTATGTAGCAGATTCATTAGGATATTTTGAAGAAGAAGGATTAGATGTAGAAATAGTTTTAACAAGTGGAGCAGATGCAGTAGCGGCTGCAGTTATGAGTAAAGATGCTCAAATTGGATTTTGTGGAAGTGAACAGTCAATATATATCTATAATGGTGGAGAAGAAGACTATTTAGTAAATTTTGCAGGACTTACAAAAAGAGATGGAAGTTTCATAGTAGGAAGAACAAATGAAGAATTTAATGTAGAAAATTTAAAAGGAAGTCATATAATTGCAGGTAGAGAGGGCGGAATGCCAGCAATGACACTTGAATATACATTAATGGAAAATGGAGTAGATATAAAAGATTTAAATTTTGACACTTCAGTAGCGTTCGCATCTATGTCAGGAGCATTTATAGGTGGAACAGGTGATTATGTCGCACTTTTTGAACCTACCGCACTTCAACTTGAAAAACAAGGATTTGGTTATGTAGTTGCTTCTTTAGGACAATTAGGTGGTGAAGTTCCTTATACTACATTTATGACAAGAAAAAGTTATCTAAATGATAATAAAGATGTCATAGAAGGATTTAATAAGGCTATCCAAAAGGGATTAGACTACACTTTTGAACATACTGATGAAGAAGTTGCAGAAGTAATATTAGATTATTTCCCAGACACTTCAAAACAAGATTTAACTGAAACAGTTAAGCGTTATAGAGAAAATGATTCTTGGTATCCTACAACATTTATATCTGAAGAAGGATTTAAACATGTACAAGAAATAATGGATAATTCAGGAAAACTAGAAAAAACTGCACCATATGATAAATTAGTAGATAATACTTATTCTAAAAAATAAAACGATTATATCGTTTTTTTTGCGATTACTCATTTACAGTAAAATTTATGAATGTTATAATTAATATATAAATAAAGGAGTGCATCATGAAACTAGAAAATTTAAATGATAAACAAATAGAGGCTATAGAAAACACAGAAGGCCCAATGTTAATTTTAGCGGGTGCTGGAAGTGGTAAAACTAGGGTTTTAACTACCAAAATAGCGTACCTTATAAAAGAAAAAAATGTAGATCCATACAGTATATTAGCCATAACATTTACAAATAAGGCTGCAAATGAAATGAAAGAAAGGGTAGTTAATATATTAGGTGAAGATACTAGAAAAATTCAAATTTCAACATTTCATTCTTTTGGATTATCTATAATAAAAAGATATTATAAGTTTTTTGATTTAAAATCTAATTTTACTATTATAGATAGTGATGACTCATTATCTATGATAAAAAAAATACTTAAAGATATGAATTATGACCCTAAAGAAATTAATCCAAAGACTATAAGAAATACTATTAGTAATTCTAAAAATGAATTGATGTTACCAAAAGATTTAGAAAAATTTATAAGTAATGGTAATTATGAAATAACTGTTAAAGTATATTATGAATATCAGAAAAGATTAAAGACAAATAATAGTGTAGATTTTGATGATTTACTTATGTTACCTATTATATTATTTAAACAAAATCCAGATATTTTAGACTATTATCAAGAAAGATATAGATATATACTTATAGATGAATATCAAGATACAAATGAGGTACAATATAAGTTAACAAAAATGTTAAGTAAAAAGTATCAAAATATTTGTGTAGTTGGTGATCCAGATCAAAGTATATATGGATTTAGAGGATCTAACTATAAAAATATATTAAACTTTGAAAAAGATTATAAAAATGTTAAAGTGGTATTACTTGAGCAGAATTATAGATCTACTAAAAACATATTAAATGCTTCTAACGATATAATAAAAAATAATAAAAATAGAAAAGAAAAAAATTTGTGGACAGATAATGTAGAAGGAGAAAAAATTAAATATAAAAGATGTGAAGATGAAAAAGATGAAGCAAATTATGTAGTTTCAAGCATTAAAAAACTTATGAAAGAAAAAGTAAATTTATCAGATATTGCAGTTTTATATAGAACAAACGCACAATCAAGAAATATAGAAGAAGCACTTTTAAAGAACAATATTCCATATAAAGTTATAGGTAGTTTTTATTTCTATAATAGAAAAGAGATAAAAGACTTAATTTCATATTTAAAATTAATTTATAATCCAAGCGATGATATAAGTTTAGAAAGAGTAATAAATGTTCCTAAAAGAGGCATAGGATTAAAGACTATTCAGAATATTAGAACTGAAGCAAATGTCTTAGATGATAGTATGTTTAATGTTATATCTGGTGGTAAAGAATTAGAATTTAAAAAACTTATATTAGGTTTTATAGATTCTAGTATGGAACTTTCTCTTACTGAATTAGTAGAATTAATACTAGATAAAACTGGAATAAAAAAAGAATTAGAACTAGAAGATACTATAGAATCTCAATCTAGATTAGAGAACCTAGAAGAATTTAAATCTATTACTAAAAGTTTTGAAGATAGATATGGTGTAGTGTCACTTGCAGAATTTTTAGATGAGATAAGTTTAGTATCAGATGCTGAAGAATATAAAAATATGACTGATGTAGTTACACTTATGACAGTACATTCCGCTAAAGGATTAGAATTTGATAATGTATTTATTATAGGACTTGAAGAAGGAATATTCCCACATAGTATGTGTCTAAATATTCCAAGTGAAATTGAAGAAGAAAGAAGACTATGTTATGTTGCATTTACAAGGGCTAGAAAAAAACTTACATTATTAAATTCTAAAAGACGATTATTATATGGTCAAGATAATTTAAATCCACAAAGTAGATTTATATCAGAAATAAGTGATGAATATTTAGATAAAGAAGATAAAACTATATTTAATTATAAAAAAACTATTGCTCATTCAAATATAAATGAAGATGAAGAGTATACTTTAGGTGAACATGTAATGCACGAAAAATATGGTGAAGGTGTAATTATAGGTATAGATTCAAAAGTCTTAACTATTGCTTTTAGTCATCCACATGGAATAGTAAAGATGATTAAAGGTCATAATAGTATTAAAAAGTGTTAAGATATTGAAATAAATAAAATATTATTGTATATTATATATGGTGATGATTATATGATAAATTGGACTGATTTAAAAAAATTACAAAGTGATAAATTAAATTATCAATTAAAATTAAATGATTTATTAAAGTCACCAAATGTAAATATAGAAAATATAAATGAACTTAAATCTGAAATAATTCATATAAATAAACAAATAGAAAAAATAGTAGGTAAAAAAGAATTAGAAAGACAAGATGAATTAAAAGTAAAGAAAATTGATACTAGTTTAATAGATTTAAATAATTATAATATATTAAAAAATAAATACGATAAAATAAGTAATATAAATAATTCAACTAAAAAAATTATAGAAATAATAAAAATCTATAAAAATTTAGATAATGATGATGTAAAAGTAAAGGTGGCATAGATGGAAATACAAAAAGAAGCCTTTTCAACTTTAATGGAGTATTATAAAAAGATTCCATTAAAAAATAAAAGAGAAGAAATAATAAATGAATTAGAGGGATTAATATTAAATTTTTCTAAAATTTATTCAGAATTTGGAGAAATACCTGATATGACATTAAATAAAGAAATATTAAATTTAAATAATAAAGAATTATCTGAAGATGAATTTTTACATGCAGTATATGCATATATAGATGTATTAAAAAATATAAGTGCAGAATTTATAAATAAAGTAAGTGAAATAATTATAGATAAATACGAAGAAAGAGGTGCTATATGAATATAAAATTAGGAGATTTATTAACTTTAGATGATGGCAGATATGTAACTTTAGATAACATAGAATATAAAAATGAAAAATATATATTTACAGATAAAGTAGATGATAACGATAAGCCTATGAATAATACTTGTGTGTTTAAAATAGTAGGTGATGAATTAGAAATTATAGATGATAAAGACTTATTAGATACTTTAATGCCAATATTTTTAAAGGATATAGAAAAATTAGTTCAAGATTTATAAAAAATTAATGTATAAATATAAAAATATTACATAGTATAATAATGTCAACGGTAATGTTGACATATAGGGCTAATTTATTTAGTCCTTTATTTTTTGTAAATTTTTTCAAAAAACACTTGCATTTTTTTTTTTTTGATATTATAATGGTAATAATGATAGGAGAAGTAGATATATATGAATAAAAAAGCATTCACATTAATAGAGTTATTAGCAGTAATAGTAATACTAGCCATAATAGCCCTAATAGCAGTACCAATAATAATAAATATAATAAGAGATACAAAAGAAAAATCAAGAGAAATAAGTAAAGATTTATAT
>CANRAQ010000032.1 GCA_947628725.1 uncultured Bacilli bacterium
ATAACAGTTCTAAAAATAAAGTTTGTCCATATATTTTAGTATGGAGGATATTATGTATAATGGACTAACTGATGAAGAAGTAATAGAAAGTAGAAAAAAATATGGAAGTAATGAACTAAATAAAACTAAAAAAGATAGTTTTTTTAAATTACTTATAAGTACTTTAGGAGATCCTATAATTAAAATATTGTTAATTGCTTTAGCCATTAAGACAGTATTTTTATTTAGAAATTTTGATTGGTATGAAACTATAGGAATTGTAATTGCTATAGCATTAGCATCATTTATATCTACAATATCTGAATATGGTAGTGAACAGGCATTTGAAAAATTGCAGGATGAAGTATCAAAGATATGTGTAAATGTAATTAGAAATGGTAAAAAAAAGCAAATACCTATAAATGAGGTAGTAGTTAATGATATAGTATGTTTAGAAACTGGGGATAAAATACCAGCAGATGGTATTATAATAAAAGGTAAAATAAGTGTAGATGAATCTAGTTTAAATGGGGAAACTAAGGAATCATATAAAGAATCTATAATTAATTTAAATTTAGTTAATGATAAAAATAGAGTATATAAAGGTAGTGTTGTTTATAGTAATACTGCCCTTATGAAAGTAACTCAAGTTGGTGAAAATACATTCTATGGAAAGATAGCCTTAGAACTTCAAGAAAAACAACCTGAAACTCCATTAAAGTTAAGACTTAGAGAACTTGCTAAATTCATAAGTAAAATAGGATATGTAGGCGCAATTTTAGTTTTTTTCTCATATATGTTTAAGGTTGTAGTAATAAATAATGGATTTAATTTAAGTGAAATATATAAAACTATAACTAATTTTCCATTAATAACGGGACATATTTTATATGCATTTACTTTATGTGTAACTATAATAATAGTAGCGGTTCCTGAAGGACTTCCTATGATGATAACTTTAGTACTTTCTTCTAATATGAAAAGAATGTTAAAGGATAATGTATTAGTTAGAAAATTAGTAGGAATAGAAACATCTGGAAGTATAAATATACTTTTTACAGATAAAACTGGTACTTTGACTAAAGGAAAATTAGAGGTTAAAAATATAGTAAATGGGGACTTAAAAGAATATAAAAATGAAAAAGCATTAGAAAAGAATAAAAAATATTATGATATAGTAAAGACTTCATGCGTAGTGAATAATCAAAGTAGTTATTCCGAAGATAAAATAATTGGTGGAAATATAACTGATAGAGCAATACTTTCATATTTTAAAAATGATAATAAAAAAATTAAAAAAGATGAAAGTTTTCCATTTGATAGTAAAAATAAATATTCTTGTACTAAAGTAGATGGTATAAATTATATAAAAGGTGCGCCTGAAATAATTTTAAAAAATTGTATTGATTATTATGATAGTGAAGGTAATGTTAGAAAAATAAATAATTTATTTAGATTAAAAAATTTAATTAATGATAATACTAAAAATGGAATAAGAGTTTTAGTTTTAGCTACATCAAAAAATAAAATTATAAATGATTTAAAAAATTTAACTTTAGTTGGTATAGTACTTATAAAAGATGATGTAAGACCTGAAGCCATTGAAGGAGTAAAAATGGTAACAAATGCGCATATCAAAACTATAATGATTACAGGTGATAATAAAGATACTGCAACTTCTATTGCTAAAGAAGTTGGAATATATAAAGATGGTGATTTGGTTTTAACTAGTGAGGAATTATCTAAACTTACTGATGAACAATTAAAAAGTAAACTTATGCAGATATCTGTAGTTGCAAGAAGTCTTCCAACAGATAAAAGTAGATTAGTTAGAATAAGTCAAGAATTAAATTTAGTGGTTGGTATGACAGGTGATGGAGTTAACGATGCTCCTGCTTTAAAAAAAGCAGATGTTGGATTTAGTATGGGTAGTGGAACTGAAGTTGCTAAAGAAGCAAGCGACATAGTAATATTAGATGATAATTTTATTTCTATATCTAAAGCGATCCTATTTGGTAGAACGATTTTTAAAAGCATAAGAAAGTTTATAATACTTCAGTTAACTATTAATTTATGTGCATTATCTTTATCTATAATAGGACCATTTATAGGTATAGAAATGCCTATAACAGTTATACAAATGTTATGGATAAATATGGTTATGGATACACTTGCTGGACTTGCATTTTCATTTGAACCGCCATTGAAGGAATATATGTATGAATATCCTAAGAAAAAAGATGAATCTATAATGAATAAATATATGTTAAATCAAATATTTTTAACTGGACTTTTTTCATCTTTTATATGCATATTGTTTTTAAAGTTACCTATAATAAGAAATTTATATAGAAGTGAAGAATATTTATATACTGCATTTTTTGGATTATTTATATTTATAGATATATTTAATAGTTTTAATGCAAGAACACATAGATTAAATATTTTAGCTAATGTTCTTAAAAATAAAATGTTTATATTTATAATGATATTTATAGTAATAGTACAAGTATTACTTATATATTTTGGAGGTAGTGTATTTAGAACTACAGGACTATCTTTATTTGAATTTGAAGTAATGATATTATTCTCTTTAACAGTTATACCATTTGATGGTATTAGAAAGTTAATTTTAAAAAGTAAAGGATTAAAATATGGAGTTTGACAATAATATAAATAGGTGCTAGAATACTTCGTAGGTGATGTAAATGAAAAAAATTTTAATTATATTTACTATAAGTTTACTTTGTTTTGGATATACGAAAAGTGAAAAAATGGTAATGCAAAATGATTATAAATATTATAAAAGTAATACTGTTGAAGTAGTAAAAAATGATGATACTGTTAAGTTAGTTAATACATCTAAAACAAATAAAGAAAAAACCAGTATTAGACAAATAATAGAAAGAATAAAAGCTTGGTACGAAGAAAATAAAGAAGAACTAAAAAGAATATCAAAAGAAATAATAGAAGAAGATAAACAAACTTTAAAGGATACAGCAACTAAAACAAAAACATGGTATGAAGAAAATAAAGAAGAAATTAAAGATACATCAAAGGAAATATTAGAAGATAGCAAAGAAACTATAAAAGATACAGCAACTAAAACAAAAACATGGTATCAGGAAAATAAAGAAGAAATTAAAGATGCATCAAAAGAAATAATAGAAGAAGATAAAGAAACTTTAAAAGATGTAAAAGATAAAGCAAAAGATTGGTATAATGATAGTTCTGTAAAGAGTACAGTAGATGCAGCAAAGGATAAAGCAAAAAATTGGTATAACGGCAGTTCTATAAAAGGTGCGGTAGATACAATAAAAGATACTGCAAAAAAACAATATGAAGATGATAAAAACACAATAAAAGAATTATATGAAAGTTTAAAAGATTAATGTATAATAAATAAAAAAACTCCCATAATAGTAACGGGAGGGAATATATGAAAAAGATATTATCTACAATTGGTTTGTTATTTATATTAACAGGATGTTCATTAGGAAATATGGATAATACTCCAACTAAGCAAGTTGAAAAATATTTGAATAATTATCAAACATTAGATTCAAATATACTTACTAAACTTGATTCTATAGTTGATGAAGAAACATTATTAAGTGACACTCAAAAAGATACTTATAGAGACATACTAAAAAAACATTATCAGGATTTAACTTACACAATAAAAGAAGAAACTGTAAATGGTGATAAAGCAACAGTAGAAGCAGAAATAGAAGTAAACGATTATACTAAAGCATTAAGGTCTGCAGAAGAATATAAAGTATCAAATGAAAGTGAATTTAATGATGAAAATGGTGTATATGACGAAGAAAAATATCAAGAATATAGACTTGGATTACTAAAAGATACTAAAGATAGAGTAAAATATACTATATATTTTTCATTAACTAAACAAGATGATGAATGGACATTAGATACATTATCACAAACAGATGAAGATAAAATACTAGGAATATATGAATATTAAAAAAACCTAGTATTTTTTTTTGTTTGTGATATAATTATAATGGTGGATAGAATGGGTAAGAAGACATTTAAAACATTAGATGAACAAATTGAAATTTTTAGATCTAGAGGACTTATAATAAATAATGAGGAAAAAGCAAAAGATATATTATTGCGTGAAAATTACTTTTTTATAAATGGATATAGACATCTATTTATGAAATCATGGAAAGAAACTAATTTTATACCAGGAACAACATTTGAAGAATTGTATGCGATGTTTGTATTTGATAGAAGAGTAAGAAATATATTTTTTAAAAATTTACTTATTGTAGAAAATAATATTAAGTCACTTATAAGTTATCAATTATCTAAAAAGTATGGTTTTAAGGAAAAAGATTATTTAAATCCTAATAATTTCTCTAAAGATCCTATTAAAATTAGACATGTACATGATGTACTTAATAAAGTAAAAAGGCAAATCAGAGTAAATGGTAAGCAACATTCAGCAACTATGCATTACATAACAAATTATGGATATATTCCACTTTGGATTTTAGTTAAGGTACTATCATTTGGAATAGTCTCTGAATTATATGGAATTTTAGATTTTTCAGATCAACAAGAAGTAGCTGGTTTTTATGGCATTGATACTGAAATGTTAGAGGTATATTTAACTATATTATCTAATTATAGAAATTTATGTGCTCATGAAGATATTTTATATGATCATAGAACTCAAAAATGTATTCCTAATAATAAATATCATGAACAACTTAATATAGATATGACTGATGGAGAATATAACTATGGTAAAAATGACCTATTCTCAGTTGTAATAATGCTTAAAAGTTTACTAACTGATGGTGAATTTAAAGATTTTATAAATGAGGTTGGATATGAAATGGATATACTTAGTGGAAAAACTAGTACTCTTGGAATTAATGCTTTTTTAAATAAAATAGGTTTCCCAGAAAATTGGAGAGATATAGCAAATTTGAAATAAATATGCCGATTTGACATATTTTTTTCAATTTGACAATACAAAAAAATTATGTTAATATATGCGCTGATGAAAGGGGATTTTTATGAAAAAGAGTGATTTAGATTTTGAATTAATAAAAATAAATGGAGAGGTATTATGTGTAAATCGTAATAATAAAAAAATATTATTTGATTATATATCAAGAATAATATCAGATGGAATAAAAAATTACGGTGGTGTAAGAACAACTGAAGATGATATAGTTTATAATAGTAGTTGTGTAGTTGGTACCGGTGGAATAACATATAGATTTGCATTTAAAAATGTTTATGAAACGGTTAGTAGAGGTGTTTTAACCTTAAGAATAAGCAATAGTAATTATAGAGAACTTGAAGAACAAGTTGATATATTACAAGCCCATCATGAAAAAATTCAACAACTTATAACTAATAAGAAATTAGCCACTATATCAGTTTTAACAACAATACCAGTATTTGCATTAGGATTAATTGGTTTTGCAAATATTAATGTAGAAGATAAAAATGAAAAACCTAATGTACCTGATACTACATATGTAACAGAAAGTGATAAAATGTCTGAAGATAATGATAGAAAAACATATGAATCATTATACAGGGAAGTTGGTATTAAGTTATATGGTGAAAACTTTACTCAAAATATGTCACCAGAGATGGATGAAGAAATAAAGAGTATAGTTGAAGAAATTTTAAAAGTAGAACAAGGTTATCAAAAACAACTTTAAAATAGACGCAAAGTCTATTTTTAAATTAAAAAATTATAAAGTACATAATACTTTATATCATTTTCCTTTGAAATATGATATTATTATAATAGGAGGTTGTGAAAATGGAAAAAGTAGAAAACATTGCTAAATACATTTTATTTTTAGATAAGAATAATGATATATTCATTAACAAATTATTAACTTTAAATGGTAGAGATTGTTACGAAGGTAATGTTAGATTAAATAAGTATTTGCATATAATGCAAATGGTTTATTTTGCCATGACAGATAAGAAATTATTTGATGAAGAAATGTATGCTTTTGATAATGGTGTAGTAGTTAATTCTGTAATGAATAATTATGTTTATTTAAAATCTACAAAAGATTCTTATAATATTTCTGATATAGATGTAAAAAATTATATTGAAAAAATGTTTAATATTTTAAAATATGCACCTCTAGAAGATTTAATTGAAATATCACATCAAGACGAAGAATGGAGAAAAAAACACAATTTTTATCAAAAGAAAGATCAATTGATAGATGTTGACAGTCAAAAAGAAAATTATAAAATTATGTGTGCAGATTTTATAGACATGCTAAATAATGATTGAAATAGGTCAAGTACTTTCATTAAAAATAAGGTTTAATAATTCTGGAGCAGTTGCTAGTGTAGCTCATCCTATTTTGGTTTTAAATGTAGATAATGATAAAAATATTTTAGAAGTAGCACACATTGATTCTATAACCGAAGAAAAGAAATGGAAAGCCTTGTTAAATTCAAATGTTACTATCAAAAAAAGCAATCCTAATGAAACAGTTATTG
The DNA here is from genome assembly GCA_947628725.1 of uncultured Bacilli bacterium. Lineage (GTDB taxonomy): Bacteria > Bacillota_I > Bacilli_A > RF39 > UBA660 > UMGS1613. Next base: position 6,499 of record CANRAQ010000032.1, read on the forward strand.
ATAAAGATAGTTTTGTTCAAATTGATAATATTATTCAATTTGAAAATTTTCCTAAATTGGAAACTAAACGAAGACAAATTGATAAATTGAGTGATAAAAAATTTGAAAAAGTTTTAAATAGGTATCTTCAATATAAAGAAAATGAATGGATTGATGACAATAAAAAAGTATTTATGGATAAAGATGAAATAATTTCTTTGAATGAAGATCTTAAATAAAATTTAGTATATAAAGGAAATAGACGCAAAGTCTATTTTTAAATTCAATTTTTTGACTATTTAAATCAAAAATACCTATATATTTCATATAATTTATTGGTGATTATATATGAAAAAAATATATATAATATTTTTATTTATACTATTTACATATTCTATAAGTTTTGTAAATGCTAAAGTTGTAAAATCTGAATTAAAATTAATAGGAAAGGTCATATATTTAGATAGTGGACATGGAGGGACAGACCCTGGCTCTGTATATAAAGATATATATGAAAAAGATATTAATTTAGATATTTGTAAAAAACTTCAGGTATTACTAGAAAATGAAGGCGCTATAGTATATTTAACTAGATATGGTGATTATGACTTAAGTAATACAACATATCAAAGAAAGAAAAGTGATTTAAATAATAGAGTTAAAATTATAAATGATTCAAAAGCGGATATGTATATATCTATACATTTGAATTCTATTTCATCATCTACATGGAGTGGCGCTCAAGTATTTTATGACGATGTAAATAAGAATAATAAAGAACTAGCCAATATAATGCAAAAACAATTAAAAGAAGATTTAAAAACTACAAGACAAATTAAAGAAATAAGTAATATGCTTATGAATAGGAAAATTACCATACCGGGCATATTAATAGAAGCAGGATTTTTATCTAATCCTAATGATAGATATTTACTTCAAAAAGATGAATATCAGTATAAAATAAGTGAAAGTATAAAAAATGGTATAATAAAATACTTTAATCAATAAATTTCTTGAAATTACTTTTTAAAGTATATATAGAAATATTTTGTAAATTAAAGTGTATATTATTTATCTTTTTATTCACTTACTATTGAAATTTTTATCATATTTCCTATAATGAAAATAGGAGTGATTTTGTGAAAAAAAGAATAGTAGTTATATTACTAATACTTTTATTTGTTGGATATTTAGGTTATAAAATCTATTATTCTAATTATTATAATTTAAGCCATATAAATGAATTTGATAAATCAAAAGAAGATTTTGTTATTAATGATGAGACAATTACATTAGATACAACTAATCTATCCGAAGAAGAATATTTGATATTTAAAAATATTAAAATAAGGAATGATTTTAAAGATTGGGAAGTAATGTCTACTTCTGATAATATGGAATTTAAAACTAATGAAGAATTTATTTGGTACGCTTTAAAACAAGAAAATGATGATAAAGTTACAGCAGCCATAGGGCTAGCTAAAGGACCAACTATGTTAGATATTTATGGTAGTGGTGATATAATTTCTAGTGATGAAAGAGTAGGTAAAAGTTCAAATTTAACAAATTTCTTTAAAGAAAATAAAATAACAAATGATATAGAATTACTTAAATATTTAGAAAAAACTAAAAACGATAAAATTAGTATTTTAAATAGCAAAAATGATATGAAAAATTTTTATGATATACACTCATTAATTAGAGGAACATATAATAAGGTTAAAGGTATAACATTAATTAATGGAGACTATCAGGGTTATTGTTTTAACTATGATTATGATACTTTATATATAAAAGAATGTAACATTTTAAAAGGTGGTAAAAGATATACATTAACCTTTAATAACTCAAATTATTTTACAGATGAAAAAATAAATGATTTATTAAATACATTAGTAATAGAATAAAATTACTTTACTATGTAGATTAGGACATAATTTGTCCTTTTTTTCATATAATTTTCTAGGTGAAAGTATGAAAAAGATATTAATTACATTACTATTATTAATACCCATAAAAGTATGCGCAATAGAAACAAGCGCTAGAAGCGCTATTTTAATGGATATAGATAATAATGTTATTTTATATGAAAAAAATATAAATGAAGTAAGAAGTGTTGCAAGTATATCAAAAATTATGACAGCAGTACTTGCTATAGAATCTGGTAAATTAGATGATGTAGTCACAGTAGGTGATGAAATTAATGATGCATATGGGTCTGGAATATATATAAAAATTGGTGAAGAATTAACTTTAAGAGATCTAGTATATGGTTTAATGTTAAGAAGTGGAAATGATGCCGCACTTGCAATAGCAAAATATGTTGGAGGTAGCGTTGATGATTTTGTTAAAATGATGAATGATAAAGCATCTAAAATAGGCATGTCTAATACAACATTTAATAATCCTAGTGGTCTTGATCAAGAAAAAGGAAATTATTCTACGGCATATGATATGGCGAAACTTACAAGTTATGCAATGAAAATAGACGAATATAAAAAAATAACAGGTACAAAAAAATATACTTTAAAAACAAATAAAAATTATTATTCTTGGATAAATAAAAATAAATTATTATCTTTATATAAATATACAACAGGTGGTAAAACTGGATTTACTGAAATAGCAAAAAGAACACTTGTTTCTACGGCTTCTAAAGATAATTTAAATTTAGTAGTTGTAACCCTTAATGATGGAAATGATTGGCAAGATCATCAAAATTTATTTGAATATGGATTTAATAATTATACTAATTATAATTTAGTAAATAAAGGTAAAATAAATATATATAACGAAACATACTATAGTGACTATGAATTATATGTAAAAAATGATTACAGTTATATATTAAATTCTAGTAATATGGATTCCTTAATATTTAAATATGAACTTAATAAAAAAAGAAAAGTAAATGATGGAGATGAAGTAGGTAAACTTAATATATATATAGGTGATAAAAAAATACACGAAGAACTAATATACGCAAAGAAAATAAATCAAGATAAAAAAGGATTCTTTCAAAAAATTATAGATTGGATTAAAAATATATGGTAAATATAATTTGGCTATCTATGATACTTATAGGTGTTATATATGGACTTTTTACAGGAAATATTGAAACAATAAATAATACTATTATAGATAGTACTAAAGTAAGTTTAGATTTATTTATGAAAATATTTCCCGTAGTTGCAATATGGATGGGTATCATGGAAATAGCAGAAGAATCTAAATTACTTCAAAAACTTTCAAATTCATTGTCACCTCTTTTAACTAAATTATTTCCAGAAATACCTAAAGGACATGAATCATTAAGTTATATAGCAAGTAATGTTATTGCAAATATGTTTGGTCTTGGTAGTGCGGCTACACCCTTTGGACTAAAAGCAATGGATTCACTACAAAAATTAAATAAGAAAAAAGATACTGCATCTAGATCTATGATAACATTTTTAGTTTTAAATACTAGTGGAGTTACAATAGTACCTACTACAATAATTTCATTGAGATTAATGTATGGAAGTTTAGAACCAACAAAAATAGTTGGTGCTTGTATAATAAGTACTATATGTTCTACTATTGGAGGTTTAATAGTAGATAGACTTCTTGCAAGGAGGTATAAAAATTAATTTTATATCGAATCTTATAATACCCTTAATAGTTGTTATAACTATTTTTTATGGGTATAGGAAAAAAGTAGAAGTATATGATAGTTTTATAGTAGGTGTAAAAAAAAGTTTTGGAATGATAGAAAACTTATTCCCTACATTAGTTGCTATGATATTTGCAATAAATGTATTTACTAATAGTGGAATTTTAGATTTAATTTTTAAAGTATTAAGTCCCGTAATTTCAGTATTTAAAATTCCAATAGAAGTACTTCCTATTGCACTTATTAGGCCAATATCATCTAGTGCTTCACTTGCCTATTTAAATAATTTATTTGAAAAATTTGGACCTGATAGTTTTCTTGGATTGTTAGGTTCAGTAATGCAAGGATGTACCGATACTACATTTTATGTAATAAGTCTTTATTTTGGATGCGTAGGTATAAAGAAAATTAGATATAGCCTTTTTGCAGGATTAATGGCCGATTTAATTGGTATGGTCGCAAGTATTTTAGTTATAAAAGCAATTTTTGCTAGTTAAATCTAATTGATAAAAATTAATTAATATTGTATAATTTTAGTAGGTGGTTTTATGGAACGCTTACAAAAAATAATATCGAAAACAGGGTTTGCTTCTAGAAGAAAAGCAGAAGAACTTATATCTAAAGGTAAAGTAAAAGTAAATGGTGAAATAATTACTGAAATGGGATATAAAGCAAGTTATGATGATTTTATAGAAGTAAATGGTATTCCATTAAATAAGACAGAAGATAAAGTATACTTTTTATTAAATAAACCAAGAGGTGTAGTTACTACAACTAAAGATGAAAAAGGTAGAAAAACAGTAGTAGATTTAATAAAAACTAATAAAAGAATTTATCCTATAGGTAGATTAGATTATGATACTACAGGTCTTATACTTTTAACAAATGATGGAGAATTAACAAATTATTTAACTCATCCTAGAAATAAAATAGAAAAAGTATATGTTGCAAAAGTAGAAGGCATAGTTATAAAAGAAGAATTAAAGAAATTGTGTAATGGTGTAATAATAGATGGTAAAAAAACAGGTAAAGCAAAAGCAAAAATATTAAAAATCGATAAAAAAAATAACACTAGTGTAGTAGAACTAATAATATGTGAAGGAAGAAATCACCAAGTAAAAAATATGTTTAAAACAATTAATCATAATGTATTAAAGTTAAAAAGAGAAAGTGTTGCCTTTTTAACTTTAGATGGTGTTAAACCAGGTGAGTATAGAGAACTTACCATAAAAGAAGTAAAAAAATTATATGGAGAAGGTAATTAAAAATGTTTATGTTTCAATTTATTATAATTATTATAATTATAGTATCAGTATTAAAATTTATTAAGAAAAAAAATAAGATAGATAATACTATATCTAAATATAGAAATCAAGTTTATGATAATATTAATAAAATTCATCAAATTAATCAAGATAATAATTATGTAAGAAATACAACTAGTACTGTTAAAAATGATAATATCAATACAAATAATTATGAAGAAAAAGAAAGCGATATAGGTTATATAAAATGTCAAAAATGTGGCACATTTAACTCAAAAAAACACGATAAATGTTTTATGTGCGGTGAGAATATAAAATAAAAATGCAAAAATTTTAATAAATTTCAAAAAAATACTTGCATTTTTTTTTTTTTTGATATTATAATGGTAATGTAAAATATGGAAGGAGTAAGGATATATGAAAAATAAAGGTTTTACATTAATAGAGTTATTAGCAGTAATAGTAATACTTGCAATAATAGCCCTAATAGCAGTACCAATAATAATAAATATAATAAATGGTACAAAAGAAAAATCAAAAGAAATAAGTAAGGACTTATACTTAAAAGCAGTAGAACAAGCAATACTAAAGAAAAATCTAAAAGAAGAATTTAATCCTAGTACTTGTACAGTACAAAAAGATGGTAACCTAGATTGTAATGGAACACCATTAGTAGTAGAAGTAGAAGGAGAAAAACCATGTAGTGGAACAATAACAATAACAAAAGGATTAGTAACAGGAGAAAATATAGGATATTGTGATGGAACACAAACTACATCAAATCCAACCGCACAAGAAAAACTAGAAAGTTTACTAGATGAAGATAATACAGATGAAATATTTGAAGATGGAAATGGTAATATAAGATATAGAGGAAAAAC
>CANRAQ010000033.1 GCA_947628725.1 uncultured Bacilli bacterium
AAATTAAAACATCACAAAGCCTTATAAATACTGGGCAAAATGATGTTTTTTTATTATTTCAACTGTCAAACTCGGGATGAAACAATATAGAGAGAAATCTCTTTTTTTATCTAAGGAATAGGTTCTGATGATACTGTTTATGCTAAAATAAGTGGATATGTAAAATATGAACGCTTAGGAAAAGATAAAAAACAAGTCAGTGTTTATGAAACAATATAGAGAGAAATCTCTTTTTTTATCTATCATATTGTGATATAATAACAATTGTTAGGGGGATTTTATGAGTAAAGATGATTTAAAACAACAATTAAAAAGCAAAAAATTAGAAGATATAAAGATAAAGAAAGATTATTTAGATGGAATAAGAAATAATATTTTAAAGTCAGGATTAAATAAACCAATATATAAAAATCCTTTATGTGATAATAGAATCACATGGGCTAAAAGAAAAATTATAAAAAAACCAAATAATTTTGAAGACGTTGAAATTATACAAAGTGAATTATTAGGAAAAAGATCTAAAGTTAAAAAAATTTAATTATTTTTTTCCTTTTACATAAAATTAGAAGTAGGTGGTTTTATGAATTATGAATTTGATTTATTAAGTGAAGAAGAAAAGAAATTGATTATAGATGGAGTACCTAAAAATGTAAATCCATTAAAAGAAGCACCAATACCAAAAATGGCAATATATGCATTTTCTATTGGTAAGGAAAGTAAATACTTTGATATTGAAGATGACTTAGTAGAATATGTAGTAAAAAATAATATAGATTATGATAAAATTTATATGGTTGAATACCTAGGCGATGTTGCCGGGCGTAATGATGTAATTAAAATTAATTCTAAAAATAGTGAAACAATTTGTTCACCAATAGATGAAGATGGATATGCAATTTATAATGCAAAAAGAAGTATTTATAAAGGAAGATTTATTTGGGAATATAAGGATGGTTCATTAAAGGAAATCTATGATGCTTTTAGAGATAGAGGAATAGTATTCAAAAATGATATATATAAAAGATGGGAACATAGAAATAGACAACTTATGAAGATGTTTAAAAATGATAGAAATAGTTAAATAGATAAGAAAAGTATATTGTAAAAAATATATTTTTTTTGTATAATAATATATAGAAAAAATAAAGTAGGGGCATTTTATGAAGATATTTATATTGGATAAATCTAAAATTACTAAATTTAATCTTCCTGAAAAAATAGAAGATTCTTTTTTGATACCATATATAAGTTATGAAACAGGTAAGGAAAATTTAGTTACAGTAGAAGCAAAAGGTGAAAATTGGCAATTAAAGAGTAATGGAAATGCAAATGTATTTAATTCTAGAAATGTAATTGATAGTATACAACTTGAAAATTACAGTAGTTATTCTTTAAAAATATCAGGTCAAAGTGAAAATGTCACATTAATTGCGCTACCAAGTAAAGATGAAGAAACATATAAATTAAATGTCCAAAATTTAAGTAGCATATCTATAGGCTCTTCTGGCAATTGTAATATATGCTACAAAAATGATTTAACGGCTGAAATACATGCTGAAATAAAATTTGTAAATAATGATTGGTATATAGCAGGTAGTTCAAATGACTCATATAGAACATATATAAATGGTGAAAGAGTACTTACTGCAAAACTTAATATTGGTGATATTATATTCATAAATGGATTAAAAATCATATGGATGAAAAATTTTATAAAGATAAATAATCCAAAACGTAGAGTTTCTGTAAAAGGTTTAACAGCATTTAGTGAAGATATTTCAAATGAAAATACAAAATATACACAAGTAAGTGATGAAGACACTAATGTTGAACTATATAAAGAAGATGAATATTTTTATCATACGCCAAGGTTAGTGCCAACTATAGATCCAGTGGAAATAATTATAGATGATCCGCCTCTTGGACCAAAGGAAGAGGAACTTCCATTTATATTGACATTAGGTTCAAGTCTTACTATGGGTGCTTCATCGATAATGATGATATTTTCTCTTTATAGTTCTATATCTTCTGGAAGAAACCTAATAATGATAATTCCTCAGGCTATAATGACTGTATGTATGATTATAGGAAGTTTATTGATGCCTAGAATTTTATCGGCATATCAAAAGAAAAGAAAGAAAAAAAGAGAAAAAGAAATATTAACAAAATATGATGCTTATTTAAATAATATAAATAAGAAAATTGAAAATTCCTTGACTCAACAATTACAAATTTTAAGGGAAAATAATCATACTGTAACTGAATGTATCAATATTATAAAAAATAGGAATAAAAATCTTTGGTTAAGAGAAATAATTGATGAGGATTTTTTAAGAGTAAGATTAGGTATAGGAAATATAAGATCATATATAAGTGTAAATGCAGAAGAAGAACATTTTACAGTAGATGAAAGTACTTTAAAGGATAGAGTTAATGAATTAGGTAAAAAATCTCAAGTTTTAAATTCTGCACCTATAACATTAGATCTAACAGAAAAAATATTATTATCTTTTGTATTTAATTGTTCTTATAAAAATGATTATATTAATAGTATAATTACTCAACTTTTGGCACTTCATAGCCCATTAGAATTAAAAATAGTTTTATTTACTACTGAAAAAAATAAAAAAATATGGGAATATGTAAAATATTTGCCACATTGTTGGAGTGATGATAAGAGTCAAAGATTTTTTGCAACTTCTACAGACGAGTATAAAGATATATCAAGTTACCTAGAGGATGAATTAAGAAATAGAGCCGAAAATTTTGATTCTAATGATAGAGATAAATCAACTCAAATTTTTAGAGCATGTTATCCATATTACTTAATAATAATAGATGACTATCAGTCAGTAAAAAATATAGGCATAATAGAACAAATTCAAAAATACAATGGAAATTTAGGATTTTCTATAATTTGCTGTTCTGATAGTATGAAAAATTTACCTAATAGATGTGATAAATTTATTGAAATAGGTGAAAAAGAAAGTTGCATATTTTCAAAAGAATTAAGTAGCCAATCACAAATTATATTCACTGCTGAATATGAAAAAAATTTAGATATGCAACCTATTAGTGTGAAATTAGCAAATGTACCTTTTGTTGGTAAAGAAGGCGCAACTGCTCTTCCAACAAGTTTATCATTTTTAGAGATGTTTGGTGTTGGAAAAATAGAACAACTTAATATATTAAATAGGTGGAAAACAAATAATCCAGTTCTTAGTTTATCGACTCCTATTGGAGTACATTCCAATTTAGAAACATTTAAACTAGATCTACATGAAAAATTTCATGGACCACATGGACTTATTGCTGGTTCAACTGGTAGTGGTAAATCCGAATTTATAATAACATATATACTTTCAATGTGTGTAAATTATCATCCATATGAAGTTCAGTTTGTTTTAATTGACTATAAAGGTGGAGGATTGGCAGGTGCATTTGAAAATAAAGAAACAGGAATAAAAATACCTCACTTAGTCGGTACTATAACAAACCTAGATACTGCAGAAATGAATAGAACTTTAGTATCTATTTCAAGTGAACTTAAAAGACGTCAAAAGAAATTCAATGAGGTAAAAGATAAACTTAATGAAAGTACTATCGATATATATAAATATCAAAAATTTTATAGAGAAGGTTTAATAGATGAACCTATGGCACACTTATTTATAATAAGTGATGAGTTTGCGGAATTAAAAAGTCAACAGCCAGAATTCTTGAATGAACTTGTTTCTACAGCTCGTATAGGTCGTTCTTTAGGTGTTCATTTAATATTGGCAACGCAAAAACCAAGTGGAGTAGTAAACGACCAAATATGGTCAAACTCTAAATTTAAAGTATGTTTAAAAGTTCAGGATAGATCTGACTCAAATGAAATGTTAAAAAGGCCAGATGCTGCTTCAATAAAAGAAACTGGTAGATTTTATTTACAGGTTGGTTATGATGATTATTTTGATATTGGACAATCTGGATATGGTGGGGTTAAATATGTCCCAACAGATAAAATTTTAAAAAGATATGATGATTCTATAAATTTTGTAAGTAATACAGGAAATATAATAAAATCAATAAATGACCTTGCAAAAAAGGATGAAACAAATGATTTAGGTGAGCAATTAACAAATGTAGTTAAATATATTTATAATTTATCTATAAAAGAAAATTTAGTTACAAAAAATTTGTGGTTTGATAGGATACCAGATCAAATATATTTAGATGATATAAAGAAAAAGTATAATTATAAACCATATCCTTATTATATTAATCCAACAATAGGTGAATATGATAATCCAGCAGAGCAATTACAAGGAATACTTAATTTGAGTATAAGTGATGGAAATACCCTTATATATGGTAACACTGGAAGTGGTAAGGAAAATTTACTTACGACAATTATATGGTCTTCTTGCGTAGAACATACACCAGATGAAGTAAATTTATATATAATTGACTGTGGCGCTGAAACCTTAAAAATGTTTTATAAATTTCCTCATGTTGGAGATATAGCAACCATAGATGATGAAGAGAAAATATATAATATTTTAAATTTCGCTAATGAAGAAATTGAAAGAAGAAAAGATGCATATGTAGATTATGCTGGTAGTTATAAGAACTATATAGAAAATAGTAATTCTAAAGATCCATTAATGGTATTCATAATAAATAATTATGAAATATTTAGTGAGACATATTCTAAACTTTCTGAACTTATTACAACATTATATAGAGATGGTTCTAAATACGGAGTAATGTTTATTATAACATGTACAACTACTACAAGTATAAGATCTAGAGTATCACAATATTTTAATAATAAAATTGCATTACAACTTTCTCAGGTAGGAGATTATAGAGATTTACTAGGAGCACCTAGGGGACTCATACCATATAAAAATTTTGGTAGAGGTTTAATAGCAAAAAATGGCACTGCATATGAATTCCAAACTGCAATAATTACTGATTTAAAACAACTTAATAATGTAATAAAAAGTGCAGCAGAACAATTGAATAATGGATATATATCTAGGGCTAAAAAAATAAAGACAGTTCCAAAAATTGTAACTATTGATGATGTTAAAAATGACAACATTAAATTATCAGAGGTACCTATAGGTTATAGTATTAAAACTAAAGAAATATATAAATATAATTTTACTAATACAAAATTTAATATAATAACAGGAAATAATGTTCCTAAAAGCTTTATGTTTATAATTGCTTTAATAAAATTAATTTCAAAAATTCCAAACATAAATTTTAAAATTGTTGATATGGTTTCATCATTAAATGAAAATTTTGAAAATACTACTATAATAAAATCTGATTTTGAAAAACAATTTGCTTTAATTAATAATGAAATAGCAAATGAAAATAGTAGTAATAAAATAAATTTATATATGATTATAGGTGCATCAGAAATTTCAAATTTAAGTCCAAATATTAAACAAATAGTAAATAATTTATTTATGGCTTCTAATTTATTTAAAAAAAGTTATTTTATATTAGTAGAATCTTATAATGAATTAAAGAATCTTCAATTAGAAAATTGGTATCAATCTCAAGTTGATAATTCAACTGGTATTTGGATTGGTGAAGATATTGGAACACAAATGGCAATATATACAAATGATTTATCATTAGAAGATAAGAGACAAGATTATGAATTTATGTGTGTTTCAGTTGAAAAAGGTGACTGTACATTTATTAAATATGTTTGTAATACAGGTGATGAAAATGAAAAATAAAGTGCTAATTGAACTTATAGTTCCTGATGTTGATGATAGTTATGATATATATATTCCAGTAAACAAAAAAATAGGAAATATTATAAATCTATTAATTAAAGCGGTAAGTGAATTATCTGATGGAGTATATGTTGGTAATAATAAAACATTTCTTTATAATAAAGATACAGGAGAAAAATATCATGTTAATTCATTAGTTAGAGAAACCGACATAAGAAATGGTTCAGTTTTAATCTTAATATAAAATGTAAAGTTTTATTCAAAAATGTAAAATTAATTGACAATTAAATAAAAATGAAGTATAATCAATTTAGACTAGTAGAGTAAGGTGGTGATAATATGAATTATGGTCAGTACAAAAGTAGTCAGTATTCAGGAGCATCTGCAAAGCCAACACAAACTTATGGTCAATATAAAGTTAATCAGTATACAAATGCTGCAGCAGTTTCAAATTCAAAACAAAGTTATGGTCAATATGAAAATAATTACGAGAATACAAAAGCAAATACACTTGGAATTAATGATTTAACAATAGGAACTAGTGCTGCTGGTGCTATGGAATATTTTCAAGATTTAAAGACTGTTGTTATAGATCAAGCATGTGAGATGTTAGATGATACGGCAAATCTTTTTAGAGTTTTTAGAGATTCATGGCAAGGACAAGCTGAAAAGAATTTTGAAAATAATTTTACAAACGCTACAGCTGCAGTAAAAGAATCATTAGAATATATAAAGGATAATATAGAAAGTTTAATATCCGATTTAGTTGAACAATGGGCACAACAAGATAAACTTATGATAAATGAAGATTAAATAATTAAATAGTAAAGGAGGGTATATATGGCATCATGGAGTACTGACAATGTAACTGCAAGTTTAAATGCTAGGGATATAATAAATACTGATCATCAATCAGCTAGTGATCTTTTCTCTTCAACTACAAAAAAGAGTATAAGTGATGTATCGAGTTATTTTGCACAAACTAGTATTGTTGGAATTAATGTTAATAAAATACCTGAGATGAAAAGAGCAATTCAAGATTATGTATCTAATATTGAATCAAAATTAGATGAAGGTCTTACAAATTGTGATCCTAAAAAAGCATTTCAAGGACAACAGGCACAAGCATTAGTTACATATATAGAGGAAATAAAATCTGTTTGTGGTGCAATATGTCAAAAATTAAATGCATTTGCTGACGACTTAACTGAAGTACAAAAGAAATACGAAGAAAGAGATGCAAGTATCAATGCAGCTATCAATTCTGATGCTACTAACACTAGTAGTAAATTTCAGAATTATTCATCATCAGCTGATTAATAAAGGCTTTGGCCTTTTTTTGTTTAAAAAAGTACAAATACGTGTTATAATAATATTATCGTAGGGTGATAGAATGAAAAATATAAAAATAAATAAAGTTATTTCAAATACCAAAATTATATTGCTATCTACCGTTCTTGGGACAACTGCCTTATTTACTAGTTGTTCACCAAAAAATGAACATGTTAGGAATAATGATTACTCATCAGAAACAATAATTGACAGTGATATATTAGAAAAACCTAGCAAAAACGATAGTGAAAATAGCAGTTATAATGTTCATGAAGATAGTAGTAGTACAGTAAAAAATGATAATAGTTCTTCAAATATCGATAATTCAAATACTGAAAAAACAGATGATAATAGTTCTTCAAATACTGAAATTACTGAAATAGAAGAAGATGAAGAAGAGGAAATAGTTTCATTACCATTAGATATAAATATAAAGTATACTAGTAGCAATGATAAATATGTAAGAGATTATATTGATAGTATAGAAACTTATTATAAATATGAAGATATATTTGGATTGGATAATGCTATTAATGAATATAACCAACTTGAATTTAATAATACACATCCTAATAAACTATCAAAACTAGATTCAACACAATTATATAATTGTGTTATAAAAAACAATGCCACTGTAGATAATTTTTTGTATCAAGAAATAGATCAGAATACTGCAAAAAATGTTTGTGAAATAATAAATGATGTAGTAACTGATTTTATTGAAAGTGATAGTGATATAGATAAAGACAATGTTATGTGTGTTTTAAGTGATTTAAAAATAGTTATAAATCCAAGTGCTTTATATAATGCATGTATAACGGATGATAATATATTAGTTTTATCTCCAAATATGCTAAATGTTGCTGAACTATTGTCGTATTCAAATAAGAGTGTAATTGAACATGAAATAATACATTTACTACAAAAACATTGTAAGTGTGATGTAGAAAAAAACAGTAATTTGAAAAAAAATTATGGTGTAAGTTATGCATTTAATAATTTGGATGTTAATAGTTTAGATTTTACATGGTTATATGAATCTTCAGCCGAAAAATGTGTGCAAAATTATACTGGTGCAGAACCAATGACATATATAAAAATGATAAATTATTTAGAAAGTTTAACATTGGTTAATTTATTAAATGATAATTCATATCCATGTGAATATTTATCATTCAACAAAGGATTAGAAAATTTATATGAATATTTCAATGTAAGTACAGAAAAGGATAAAAAAGAACTATTAAAAATGCTTTATTCTATTCAAATAATGCAAGCATCACCAGATGATTTTTATAATAAGTTAAGTTCAAAAGATAATATAAATATTGATAATAAAGTAAAAGATCAAGTAAACTATGATTTAAAATCATCAATTTGTATTACATTGTCAAAATTATTTTACTCGAATTTGTCAAAAAATATTGTAGATAAAGATATTAAATTAAACGATATATTCTATTTAATAAAATTATTTGAAGATGATATAAGTAGTCATAATCATTATGATGACTATAATCTTTACAATTATAATGAAGATTTTTTTGAAGTCTATACTAATATACAAGATAATTTCTTTTACCAATTATCATTAATAACAGGATATACTCAAGAAGAGATAAGTAATTGTTTTAATAACTATGATGGGTATGATTGCAAATTAGAATTTATAGATAAAGAAAGAAAAGAATATTTAGAAAAAAGAAAAGATGAATTATATAATTATTCAACATCTACAATTAGAAAAAGTTATCAAAAATTATTAAAAGATTTACATGAAGTATACAAATAGTATACTTTTTTTAAGATAAATTATTGAAATACTTTTTTAAATAATATAAAATTATAATAGGGTAAGGTGAGTAATGTGAATAATTCAAGTAATTTAAATGGTATAAATGAAATTAAATTAGATAAAATGATTTTAGACTTACGCAACTATGTTGAAAAAATTAATAGAACATTAAATCAAATATCTGAAGTTGTAGATGATACAAAAAACTATTTTTCATCACAATCTGGTAATTTATATAGAAAAAAATATAGTTTACTAGAGGCTAATTTTTCAACGATAAAAAATAATTTATTAAGTTATTCAGATGATTTATTGAAAGTTAAATTTAGATATCAGAGTATGAATAGTAATAATAAAAATATTATATATGGTAAAATGCAAAATGTAGAATCAAATAGGAGATGGTAATGTGAATTTTTCTGACTATTTAAATAATGCATTAAAAAAATCGACAAATATGCTTAAGGGAAATAATAATAACAAAAAATCAACAACTAGTAAACAATCGAATAACAGTTCAAATTTAAATAATTATTATGTTCCTACAACTACATATAAAAATAACAATAACACCAATTCAAATAAATCCACTAATTCAAATATTAATAAACAATCTACTAATAGTAAGCCAAAAATTAGTAATCAAGTACAAGTTGAACCAAGTGTAGATATTGATGCTTTATTATCTGAAAAAAGGCAATATACTGCTTTAAAACAAAATATTTCTAATATCAGTACATATTTAAACACTTGCATTAAAAATTTAGAAAAGCCATCAGAATTAATTAAATCTTCATACACTATTAATGGTAATTCAGTAGATGGTGGAAACTTTAAAAAAATAAGGCAGGAATTGATTGATAATAAAAATTTATTAAATACTATTTTAGATGAAATAGATAAAAAAATAATTGAAATAAATGGAGTGATACAATAGTATGGAAAATATAAATGTAGATACTATAAAAATTAAGGAAAGTGCAAAAGACATATTGAATTTATCAAAAGAATTTAATGAATTAATAGATGTGTTTTTTTCTAGAATTGCAAATATGAATACCAATACTGGAGAATGGATTGGTAATGCTTCAAATGAATTTATTAGAATTAGTAACATACAAAAAACTGATTATAAGAACTTTGTAAAGGCTTTGAATGATTATGGAAATTTTTTATCAATGTGTGCTTCACAGTATGAAAATTGTATAAAGAATATGGAGTGATAATATGGCTGTAATAAATTATAATTCAACAAATATTAAAAAAATTATACTTCCTAGTTTATCAACTTCAATTGTATCGTTAAAAAATTCTTATAATATATTTTCGCAATTAAGTATTCCACAAGATTTTAAATATAAAAATCAGTTAAAATCATTAAACCAAGAATTGAAATTTAAACTTGATAAATTAAGTGATATTTATAATAAAATTGAGGCTAGTTATAATATGTTTAACTCATCAGAAATACAATTTCAAAATGGTATTAATAATATAAGTAATCCTAAAATTTCATTAAGAAGATCAATAATAAACTAATATATTGATTTTTTTCTTATTTTTTTATATAATATATTTAGAATAAAGAGGTGTTAGGATGGATAATGTAAATTTAAAGAAGTATTTGCCAATTGGATCTGTTTGTACATTGAAAGGTAAAAATAAAAAAATAATGATAACAGGATATTATTCTGTTGAGTTTAATGGCAATTTAAAGATAAAAGACTATATTGGATGTGTATATCCTGAAGGAATGCTTTTGCCAAATCAAACTTTAACTTTTAATCATACTGATATAGAAAAAATAGATTTTGTTGGATTTAAAAATGAAGAATTAAATAAATTTATGACTATATTAAATAATCTTACTGGAAATGTTTCAGACGCAGAAAAAGCAAAAGATTTTCATAAACAAAATGATATGTTTTTAGCGTCAAATAGTTCATATTCTAAATTATTGTTTGATGAAAATGGAATAATAATGATTGCAGATCCAGTTAAAGAAGAAAAACCAAAACAAAATAATTTTGATAATATAAAATTTGATGAAAATGGTTATGTTGTAAGTATTGGCAATAATGATAATGTGTCTAATCCGTTTCATAAAGATTATAAAGTAAATGATACTAAAGAAGAAAAACCTTCAAATTGGAATATCTTTAGCAAAATAGAATTTGATAAGGATGGAACTGTAGTAAGTGCTGAAAAAATGGAAGACAAAAAAGAAAGTATGTTAAATAAAATAGAGTTTGATGAAAATGGTGTAGTAATTTCAGTAGGAAACGATAAACTTAATAATACAAACAATTTTTCAAATGAAAAAGTAGAAACTGATAAAAGTAAAACTGTAGTTTCTGAATCTATTAATGCAAATGAAAAATTGAATGATAAAAATCAAAAAAATATACAGTTTGATGAAAATGGAATAGTTATAAGTGAATAAAATTTTATCTAAATTGGTTCTAGAATTTCTAGTGTGAAGTAAATTTTTAACAATACTATATAAAATATGGCAAAAACAGGTATTTTTAGT
>CANRAQ010000034.1 GCA_947628725.1 uncultured Bacilli bacterium
CAAAATAAAATGCATTATGCAGTTTCTCATCAAACAGCAGCTGAAATTATATATAATAGAGCAGATTCTGAAAAAGAGTATATGGGACTTACTTCTTGGAAAAATTCTCCAAATGGCAAAATACTTGAAACAGATGTTGTAATTGCAAAAAACTATCTATCAAAAAAAGAATTAGAGCAATTGGAATTAATTGTTTCTGCATTTTTAGATTTGGCAGAAGCAAGAGCAAAAAGAAACATACCTATGACAATGGAAGATTGGGCGACAAGAATAGATAAATTCTTACTTTCAGATGATAGAGATATTTTAAAAGATGCTGGAAAAATATCACATGAAATTGCTTGTGATAAAGCATTAACAGAATTTGAAAAATATAGAGTTAAACAAGATAAATTATATAAATCCGATTTTGATTTGTTAATAGAGGAAAGCAAAAGTAGTGGTGATAAATATGAATGAAAATAAAACAAACATCAACTGGTACCCAGGCCACATGGCAAAGACTAAAAGATTAATAACAGAAAATATAAATTTAATAGATGTAGTATATGAAGTAATAGATGCTAGAATGCCACTATCATCAAAAATAAAGGACATCGATTTATACATTAAAGACAAGAAAAAAATACTTATTATGACTAAAGTAGATTTATGTGATATTAACGAAACAAATAAATGGATTAAATATTATAAAAATATTGGATATAATGTTATCACATTAGATTTACAAAAAAGTACTAATCTAAGTAATTTAATAAATATGACTAATAAATTGATGGAACAAGATACAAAAAAAAGAATAGATCGTGGAATGACTAAGAGAAAAACTCGTGTACTAGTTGTTGGAATACCAAATGTAGGAAAAAGTACATTAATAAATAGATTAGTAGGTAAAAAAGTTGTAAATGTTGGTAACACACCAGGAATAACTAAAAATTTAAATTGGATTAGAGTAAATAATGATATAGAACTTTTAGATACACCAGGAATACTTTGGCCAAAATTAGATGATGAAACAGTTGCGCTTAATTTGGCAAGTTTGACTGCTATTAAAGAAGAAATATTGCCATTAGATAAGGTAGTTATATATATATTAAATATTTTAGAGAAATATTATAATAATATACTTAAAGATAGATATGGTATAGATAAAATAGATAATGAAGATATAGAAAATTCATTACAAATAATAGGTAAAAAAAGAGGATGTCTAGTAAAGGGTGGAATTGTGGATTTTGATAAAGTCTATAGTGTAGTAATAAATGACATAAAAAATGGTATTATAAAAGGTATAACATTTGATAGATATGAAGGTGATATAAAGTGAAAATATTTGTAGGATGCTCATCTAGTAACGATATACCAAAAAATTATATAGATGATTGTAAAGAATATTTAACTAAATTACTTTTAAACAATGATTTAGTATTTGGTGGAGATAGCCATGGTATCATGGGAATATCATATGATGTTGCAGTAAAAAATAATAACGAAGTAATAGGTATAACACCAAAAATATTTGAAAAAGAATTAAGAACCTTAAAATGCACAAAATCTATTTTAACTAATTATATAAATGAAAGAACTAATCTATTAATAGAAAATAGTGATGCAATAGTATTTTTACCAGGTGGTATAGGAACTATATATGAACTATTTACAGTTTTAGAATTTAAAAGAAGTAAAGAATTTGATAAACCTGTAATAATTTACAATTCTTGTAATTACTTTGATAAATTATTTGAATTTTTAGAACAAGTATATAATGAAAAATTCGCAAATGAAAATATTAAAAGTTGTTATCACGTATCAAACAATATAGAAGATACACTAGAATATTTAAAAAATTATAATAAAGTAAGGTAGGGCATAATGAATAAAAATGCATTAGTTTTAGCCTATTTAGGTGATTCAATATATGAAACATATATAAGAAAATATTTAATAGATAAAGGTATATCAAAAGTAAATTTATTACAAAGTGAATCTATAAAATATGTAAGCGCAAAAGGACAAGCTAGTATTTTAAAAAGAATGATTGATTCTAATTACTTAACTATGGAAGAATTAAATATAGTTATGAGTGCAAGAAACCATAAAAGTGCCCATAAGCCTAAAAATTGTGATGCTGTTACATATAAAAATGCAACAGGATTAGAGGCATTAATAGGATATTTATACTATAAAAACGATCTAGAAAGAATAAATGAAATAATGATGTATGTTGTAAAAAACTAACATAAATATTTATAAAAAATTGAATAGATGATATAATTTTTATGTGACTTATAGGAGGTAACATGTACATATATGGAAAAAATGTCGCTTTAGAATATTTAGATAACAATAAAAAAATATATAAAGCATTTATTCAAGATAATTTTAATGATAATAATATACTAAATAAAATTAAAAATAAAAATATAAAGGTAGAAGTTTTATCAAAATTTGATATGGATAAAAAAGTTGGTGGATTACATCAAGGAATAGTATTAGAAGTAGAAGATTATAAATATGCTACACTAGATGATATTATAGACGGAAAAGATAATTTAATAGTTATGTTAGATCATATAGAAGATCCACATAATTTTGGGGCTATAATAAGATCTTGTGAGGCTGCAGGAGTAAATGGAATAATAATACCTAATGTTAGAAGTGTATCAGTAAATTCTACTGTCATGAAAACTAGTGTTGGCACAGCAGAAAAAATGAAAATAGTGCAAGTTACTAATTTGAATAGTACAATTAAAATTTTAAAAGATAATGGTTATTGGATATTTGGTACAGATATGGTAGGACAAGATTATACTAAACTTGATTATAGAGGTAAAACTTGTATAATATGCGGTAATGAGGGTGATGGTATGTCAAAATTAGTAAAAGAAAATTGTGATTTTATTGCAAGTATTCCTATGAAAGGTGAAGTTAATAGTTTAAATGCATCTGTTGCAACAGCAATAATAATATTTGAGGCTATTAAAAATAGATAAATGGAATATAAAGATTATACCGACTACAATGATTACGAATTACTAAATTACATATCTGAAGGAAATGAAGACGCTAATAATATAATAATAAAGAAGTATGAACCACTTATAACTAAAGTTGCTATTAGAGTGTTACCATATTGTAAAAATAATGGACTTGAATTAAGTGATTTAATTCAAGAGGGTATGATAGGTTTAAACCATGCTATAGAAAAATATCATGAACAAGGTACAACTTTATTTTTTACATATGCAAAAACTTGTATAGAAAGAAAAATGTTAAGTGTAGTAATTTCTTCTAATAGAAAGAAAAATAGAATTTTAAATGAATCTATATCATATGATGATGAAGAAAATCTGTTGATGAAATTTATAAAAGATTCTACACCAAATCCTGAAGAGGCAGTTATAGATATAGAAAAAGAAAATACATTGATTGAAAATATAAAAAAAGAACTTACCGATTTTGAAAATGAAGTTTTTTCACTTCTTATATCAGGATTTAAATATCAGGAAATTGCTGAAATTCTTGAAAAAGATAAAAAATCAATAGATAATGCAATACAGAGAATAAAACAAAAACTAAAGAACAAATTATTATAGTTTGTCCTTTTTTTCTATTAGAAATTATAGTATAATATAAATGGTGATTATATGAATGTAGAAGATATTGAAATAAAAAGAGAACCTAGAGTAATATTTATGGGGACACCTGACTTTAGTGTACCAGTATTAGATGCATTAATAAAAAATTATAAAGTTAAAGCGGTAGTAACACAACCAGATAAAATAGTTGGTAGAGGAGGTAATTTAGTAAAACCTCCAGTAAAAATATTAGCTGAACAAAATAATATTCTTGTACTTCAGTATGATAAATTAAAAGAAAATATAGAAGAGATAATAGCTTTAGACCCTGATTTGATAGTTACATGTGCATATGGACAAATACTTCCTAGTGAATTATTAGATTATCCAAAGTATGGATGTATCAATGTACATGCATCATTGTTGCCAAAGTTAAGAGGTGGAGCCCCTATACATAGAGCTATAATAGATGGTTATAAAAAAACTGGTGTTACAATAATGTATATGGCACCTGGTATGGATGATGGAGATATAATAACTCAAGAAGAAGTAGAGATAACAGATATAGATACAGCAAGTACATTACATGATAAATTAAGTACCTTGGGTAGTAAACTATTAATTGAAACATTACCAAGTATAATTGAAGGAACTAATACTAGAACTCCACAAAAACCTGAAGAGGTTACATTTGCTCCTATAATAAAAAAAGAAGATGAAAAAATAGATTTTTCTAAGACAACTATACAAATATATAATAAAATAAGAGGACTTAATAGTTTTCCTGGCGCATATGCAATACTTGATGGTAAAAGAATGAAAATATGGGAATCAAAAATAGTCGAAAAATATAATTTTGGACATTTGGATGGAGAAATAATTGAAGTATCTAAAGATGGAATATTAGTTAAGACTAGTAACAGTTCTATATTACTTACAGTAATACAATTAGAAGGAAAACCTAAAATGAAAGTATCAGATTTTATAAATGGTTATAAAGATAATTTAATAGGTAAAATATTAAGTTAGGTGATTTATGTTTAATAATGTTAAAGAAGTATTAAAAGATTCCAAGAAAAAATCTATTATACAACTTTGTTTATATTTTATATTTTTCGTATTTGTATTTATAGTTATAAGTTCAGGTAATGATAAACCTATAGAAAACAAAGTAGAAAATGTAGATAATAGTGTAGATAATAGTGTAAATAATTATGAATATGTCTATAGAATAATCAATAATGAAAATATATTAGAAGTAACTGGTAAATTAAAGGATAATGAACAAATTTTTACATATAATGCATTAAATTATTATAAAAATGATAGTGGAATATATTTATTAGATGATACTAATTTGACTTATCCACAAAATATAGATTTTAATATAGATAAATATTCATATCAAAATATGGAATCCCTAATTGAAAAAAGTGAATTTATAGAGGAAACTACCTATAAAGACAATAGTAAAAAAACTACATACAACATTAATATAAATGATTATTTTGATACTTTAAAAGAAGAAAATAATTGTAATGAAATTGACTGTTCTAATATAAATGCTACAGTTGTAGTAGAAGAAAATGACTATATAAATAATATAAATATTAATTTAACAAACTATTATAATTACAATTATAATATAGAAATATCTTATTCAAATATAAATAATATAAGTGAAATAAAAACAAATACAGACTAGGTATTTGTTTTTATAATCATATTTAAAATATTTAATGCAACTATTAGAGTTTTATTATTTATATCATAATTAGGATTAAATTCTACTAAATCCAAAGATTTAATTATATTTAAATTATTATTTAATATTTCAGCAATCTTATAGGCCGTATCAAGATTTATACCATCTACTTCAGGAACAGATACTCCGGGTGCATATTGTTTATCTATTATATCTAAATCATAACTTATATGTATTCCTGAGGTATTATTACTTGCTATATCTATTGCCTTATTTAAAATATTTTCTATTCCATATTTTTTAATATCATTATTATCAAATATAGTGATTCCTGCTTTTTTAGCATTTTCAATTTCTTTATCCTTATTTAATTCATTTGATCTATAACCTATTATCACTGTGTTTTTTGGATTATAAAAATTACCATTATGAAATTTTGTTAAATCATCACATAATCCATTTATAGCAGCAAGAGGTAACCCATGTAAATTACCAGTTATAGTAGTTTCAAAAGTATTGTAATCTAAATGTGCATCTATCCATATTATACCTAAATTTTTATTTACCATTTGACTACCTAATGCACTTCCAACTGCTATACTATGATCTCCACCAATAGTTATAGGAAATATTTTAGAATTTAAAGTTTCAATTACTTTATCATATAATTCTTTGTTAAAAATATTTACTTCATTTAAATTTTTCTTTAAGTCATGAATGCTTTTACTTTTTTTACAATCTACTTTATTTACAGTGATAAATTTATTTATCATTTTATTATTTAAATTTTTACTTATTAGTAGTGGACCATTATTCGCACCATCTACATCTACACCTAAATCACTACATGCATTTATTATGTTGTACATCATATCACCATAATTAATATTAAATTAATTTGAAAATATTGTCAATATATTAGATTTTTTTTATTTAAAAAATTCTAAATTTGGTATATACTATATATAGTGTGGTGATATGATGAAAAAATTAAATGAATTAATAGAATGTAATTATGATATTGAGGTAAATGGAATAAAAATAAATTCTAAAGATATTAAAAAAGGAGATTTATTTGTATGCACGGACATGGGAACTTTAGATAGACATCAATTTATAGATGATGCAATAGAAAAAGGTGCATGTGCTTGTATAGTAAAAAAAGATGTTGGTGATAAAAATGTTCCAATAATAAAAGTAGATTCACCAAATGAAGTGTTGCCAGTAATTTGTTCAAAATTTTATGATGAACCAGAAAAAGATTTAACTATGATAGGTGTAACAGGTACAGATGGAAAAACATCAGTTTCAACTATGATACAAACTTTAATAGGTGATGATAATTGTGGATATATAGGAACAAATGGATATAGTTGTTCAAGTTTTAAAAAAGATACAAATAATACAACACCAGATTCAGATAAACTATATGGTTACTTAAGAGAATTTGTAGATTGTGGATGTAAATATTGTTCTATGGAAGTATGCAGTGAAGCATTAATGCGTGGTAGAGTTAGAGATATAAAATATGATGTATCTATTTTAACTAATATAACAAGTGAACACTTAAATATACATGGAAGTTTAGAAAATTATATAAAAGATAAATGTAAATTATTTAGTCAAACAAAAAAGGATGGTTATTGCATATTAAATAAAGATGATGAACATTTTAATGAAGCAAAAGAAGCATCTAAAGGTACTGTATTAACATATGGAAAAGATGAAGATAACGATTTATATTTCAAAGATGTAAAATTGTTCCCAGGTAAAAATTTATTTACTATATGTTATAAAAATAAAGAATATAGAATTAATAGTCCAATGGCAGGTTATTTTAACATATATAATTTATGTGCAGCAATACTTACATGCTTTGCTTTAGGATATACTTTCAATGATATACAATCAAAAATAAAAGATTTAAAAGTAAGTGGAAGACTAGAAATGATAGATATGGGTCAAAATTTCTATGTAATGGTAGATTATGCACATACACCTAATGGAATAACTAAATTGTTAGAATATGTAAAACTATTACCTATAAATAGAAGTATAGTAGTAATAGGTCAAGCAGGTGAAAGAGATCCGTATAAAAGAAAAGATGTAGGTGAGATAGTTTGTAAAAATTGTGATGTTGCAATATTTACATATGAAGATCCTAGAAGTGAAGACCCTAAAGATATAATAGATATGATGATAGAAAAAGTTAAAGGAGTATATAACAATTATTCTATTATTATAGATAGAAGTGAGGCTATAAAAAAAGCCGTAAATATTGCTAAAGAAAACGATATGGTCATGATACTTGGTAAAGGTAATGAAACATATCAAAAATTGAAAGATAAAGTTATATACTTCAATGATATAGAAGAAGTAAAAAAACATCTTAGCGAGATGCTAGTACAAAATAGATGAAAAAGAACACTTTGATATATTTTAAATAAAATATATTGAGGTGTTTTTTATGAATATAAAGATAGATTCTAGAAAAATTCAAAAGGGAGACACGTTTATCGCGCTTAGAGGACAAAATGACGATGGACATAAATATGTATTAGATGCTATTAAAAATGGGGCAACATGTGTAATAGTAGAAGAAGGTTCATATGATGTAGATACAATAGTTGTTAGTGATACAAAAAAATATCTAGAAGAATACTTGGAAAACAATTATTATGACGATATAAAAAATTTAAAATTGATAGGTATGACTGGAACTAATGGTAAGACTACAACATGTTATTTAATATATCAAGCACTTAATAAGTTAGATATAAAATGTGCTTATATAGGAACATTAGGATTTTTTACAGATGAGGAAATAAAAACAGATAATACGACTCCTAATTTATATGAATTATATAATATGTTGCTATACTGCTCTAAAAACGGTTATAAATATGTAGTAATGGAAGCAAGTAGTCAAGGTCTTTCTATGGGAAGATTAAATACATTAATATTTGACTATGTAATATTTTCAAATTTAACACAGGATCATCTAGATTATCATAAAACTATGGATGAATATCTAACTCAAAAGCAAAAATTATTTAAAATGACTGATGATAGTTATGCTATTGTCAATATAGATGATGAATATTCGAAATATTTTCTTTTAGACAATAAAAATATAACATATGGTAAAGGTAATAGTGATTATATAATAAGTGATATAAAATCAAATATAGATGGCTCATACTTTAAATTAAATGATGAAGAATATTACACTAAATTAATAGGTGAATATAATATATATAATGTTGCTATAGTTATAATTTTATTAAAAACATTAGGTGTAGAAAATATAAAAGAAATAATAAGTAACTTAAATTCTCCTAATGGTAGAATGGATATAGTTAAATATAAAGATAATACTATAATTATCGATTATGCACATACACCAGATGCAGTAGAAAAGATAATAAAAAGTGTATCCAAATTAGATCATAATAAAATAATTACACTTATAGGTTGTGGTGGAAATAGAGATAAAACAAAAAGAAGTATAATGGGGGATATTGCTACAAAAAATTCAGACTATGTAATATTTACTAGTGATAATCCTAGATATGAAGATCCAAATGAAATATTGAACGATATGACATGTAAACTTTACAAAAACAATTATGAAATTATTGCAGATAGAAAAAAAGCAATATTAAATGCTATACAAAAACTATCAAAAAATGATATACTATTATTACTGGGAAAAGGACATGAAGATTATCAAATTATTGGAGATACTAAATATCCTTTTAAAGATAAAGATATAGTAATTGAATATACAAGGAGATGATATAGTGTATCAACTAACTAGAGGGGTTCTGGCTTTGATGATTGGATTTATATTTTCAATACTATTTGGAGCAGTATTGTTACCAATATTAAGGAAGATAAAAATAAAACAAACTTTAAGTACATATTTATCAAAAAAACATAAAGATAAAGAGGGCACACCTACAATGGGTGGATTGATATTTATAGTACCTACATTGTTATCCGTAATAGCGTTATTACTACTTGATAAAATAGAATTTTCGGCTAACTTATTTATAGTATTGTTTGTATTTTTAGCCTATGCATTACTTGGATTTATAGATGATTTTCTTATAATTAAAAGAAAAAATAATATAGGACTTACTGAATTTCAAAAACTTGCAGGTCAACTATTAATTGCGCTTATAGTCTTTGCAATATATATGAAAAGTGGAGCAGAACCTGTAATAGAAATATATACACTTGGTATTGAAATAAATTTAGGATGGTTTTATGGAATATTTTTACTATTTATGCTTGTTGCAAGTAGTAATGCTGTAAATATAACTGATGGACTTGATGGTCTTGCTGGTGGATTATCTTTAGTTGCATTCTTAACATTCGCATTAATAAGCGCTAATTCACCTGCAATATTAGGTACTTCAGATATATCCGTATTCTGCTTTGTACTTTGTGGATCATTACTTGGATTTTTGGCATTCAATTCAAGACCCGCAAAAGTATTTATGGGAGATACTGGCTCATTATCATTAGGTGCAACTTTAGCCATTATCGCAATAATAACTAAACATGAACTTACATTTATAATAGTATCAGGAGTATTTATATTTGAAACTCTAGTTTGCTTGATACAAATAATTAGTATGGTTTATTTTCATAAAAAAGTTTTCCTTATGACACCATTTCATCATCATCTAGAAAAATTAGGATGGAATGAAAGAGATATAGTTGTAGTATTTTGGTGTATAGGTTTACTTTTAAGTATGGCCGCTATAGTATTTGGAGTATGGATTTAAACCATACTTTTTATATTATAGGGTTTTCTACATCTACTATATTTTCATTTGTAGATAAGTAAACTACATATAAAGCAATTATTCCTGCCCCTATTGTAAGTACGGATGCAACAATTTGAAGAATATATGCCTTTAAATCTTCACCTTCATCTTTAGATATTTCATATAATTTATAATTTACATATAAAAATATAAAAGATAATACTAATATTAAAATTCTATTAAATAAAGTTATTCTATATAGTTGTTTAGAATTATACATAGTATCCCTATTTTCTAGGTCAAGTTTTTGATTATATGTTATTACTATTGATATAAATGCTGAAAGTAACGCAAAAACTAAAGCAATTAGTTGAACATTAACTGCATTTATTTCTTCATCAGTAGCCATATAATCACCAATAAATTATATGTAAAAAAAGATTGAGAATTTAAACATTTCTCAATCTATATAAATTAAATGAAGGTTTATTTAAAAATCTAAATTTTATTTTACTTGTACCTAAACCACCAGATACATATAATTTAGTGTTACCTAATTTATAATAATCATTTATATAATTTTTACTTCCTTTATCTTTTATTATTCCATCAACAAATGGCAATTTTATTAATCCATTAAAAGAGTGACCGGCAAGTATTAGATTATAATTAGAATATTCAATATAATTTATATAATCAGGCTCATGTAAAACCAATATTGAATATTTATATTCTTCATTAACTTTTAAATTTTCTATAACCTCTTTAATTTTATTATCTTTATAATTAGAACTAACTCCTGTTATAAGTATAGGTTCATTATCACCATTATATATAAGTTTATATGTATCATTTAAACTTATAAAATCACTTTCATCCATTATCCCTTTAATTTTTTCATCATTGTCATTATCACCAGTTATATAATACTTTCCAATATTATAATCTATATCACTTAAAAACTTTATTAAATCACTATAATCACTTTCTCTATAATTAATATTTTTATCTAATAAATCACCAGTAAATATAACAATATCAGGTTCTATTAAATTTATTTCATTTTTAATTTTCTTTAAATCATCTTTATCTGTAGTCATTTTATAGTGAATGTCACTTATATGTACTATCTTAAACCCATAAAATGACTTGGGTATATTCTTATTTACTATAGAATATTCCTTTACAACAATACCTTTAGTACCAATAAATCTAGAATAGAGTATTAATGCTATAACTATAAGAATAAAAACTACTATAAACTTTATAAAAGTTTTAAGTTT
>CANRAQ010000035.1 GCA_947628725.1 uncultured Bacilli bacterium
ATAATATACCAAAGTAAAATAATAAGAGCAATAATATTTAAAACTACAAATATATTAAATTTATAATTTACCATATTCAAGGTTATTAAAGTTGCTATAAATCCACATATTATTAGAATAATATTAAATAAAAATAAGCGTTCTTTTTTTAATAAACTTAAAATATATAATATGCATTGTGGCAGACATAGAATAGGACCAATCAGAATTGCTGCTATGGTGCCTACACCATCTCCTTCAGATATGAAAGTATAAAATACCATAATTAGCGCACTTAAGAAGTTAAAACAACTAAGTATATAAAATTTCTTATCTTTGTTTTTGTTCATAATATTTAAATTTTGGTTCATTTATTTTCCTACCTTTCTACAAAAATTATAACATATAAAGTTATTTTTTAATAATTACTTATTAAAAATATGAAAATTTATGCTTTAAAAGTGTAAATATTTTATAGAAATTTAGAAAAATTATATTGTATATTCTAGTAAATTACACAATAAATTTTATATAGCAATTAATTAAATTATTTGATATAATATTGCAGGTGAGGGAGGTTTTGTATTTTGGAAAGTTTAAAAGAACAATATGAACAAATATTAATTGAAAAAAGTGAAATCATTAAAAAAATAGGTACTTTAGCCAATAACGATGTAGTGAAGGAATATCTTTATTTGTGTAGTAAACGTGATGAATTAACTGAACAGCAAGAAAAAATATATAGAGATTTAAAATATAATGAATATTCATTATGTAACCATATTTGGATTACTACAGAAAATAAGTATGATTATTCAGAGGGTCGTACATATCAATATCGTGGTTGCATAAAATGTGGTTTGGACACAAGGGTTTGTCAACGTAGCCATCGTGATTTAAAATATTTGACTTTTGATCAACAAATTATGTATTATTTCATAAGGACTAAGTCTTGGGAAAATGGAATTCATACTAACATATTATGTAATTTAGAATTAGCAAAAGCAATATATTCAAAAATAAAAATAAATCATCCTAATATCGATGATGAAACTGCTAGAAAATATTTTGAAAATGCACTTTATTATATAAGAAATATCAAAGTAAATGATGAAAGAAAAGAAAGCAGAGCAAAGAGACTATCTTTAAGTTCTGACTTTAATAGATGGAGTTAATTTATTAATATGTAAAAAAGAATTTGGTAATACTAATTCTTTTTTTATTGTTCTAATAAATAAAAACTCTACATTTGCAAATAATAAAAATGGTGATTTAATGAAAAATTATAGTATTTGGTTAGATGGAATGGAAGAGAGTAATATTAAAGTTTTAAATGAAGATAAAGATGTAGATGTAATTATTATAGGCGGTGGAATTACTGGACTTTCTGTAGCGTATAATCTTTTTGATAGTAATTTAAAGGTATGCTTAGTTGAAAGAAATTTAGTAGGTCATGGAGTAAGTTCAAGGACAACTGGAAAACTTACATATTTGCAAGAATTAATCTACAGTAAGTTAAATAAAAATTTTAATACAGATAAAGTTAGATTATATTTAAATTCACAAAAAGATGCAATTAAAATAGTAAAGGATATAGTAGATAAATATAAAATAGATTGTGATTTAAAAAGAGTTGACTCATATATATATACAAATATAGAAAAAGAAGTTAAAAATATTGAAAATGAAAAAGATCTATTAGATTTTTTTGGTATAGATGTTTTTGAAAGTAAAACTTTACCAAATAACAAAAAGTGTAAGAAGGCTATATATGTTAAAGATACATATGTATTTCATCCTTTAAAATATATTTATGGATTAAAAAAAATAGTAGAAAATAAAATAGATATTTATGAAAAAACTTGTATAAATAAAGTAGAAAAAGAAAATAATTATTATATTTGTAAAACTGATAAATATAAAATAAAGGCTAAAAAAGTAGTATTTGCTACACATTATCCATATTTTTTAATTCCTTATTTGTTTCCTTTAAAATGCTATTTAGAAAAATCTTATATAACTGCATTTAAATTAAATAAGACTTATAATTTTAGTGCGATTACTTCATCTAAACCAGTAGAGTCTATAAGATATCATAATAATTATGAAATATATTTAAGTAATTCTCATAATTTATGTGTTAAAAATGATGATAAAAATAATTTTAAAAAAGTTATTGATAAAATAGATATAAAACCTGATTTTATATGGTCTAATAAAGATATTATTACGAGTGATAATATTCCATATATTGGAACTATTGATGAAAATATGTATATATCAACTGGATATAATACTTGGGGAATGACTAATAGCGCTATAGGAGGAAAAATAATAGGAGATTTAATATTATCAAATAAAAATAAGTATATAAAGTTATTTTCACCTAATAGAAGTTTAAATATATTTAAAATAATGAACTTTCCTTTAAATATTTCTAGTAATATAAAATCTTTTGTAGGAAGTAAAATAAATAAGAATAAATCTTGGTATAAAAATGTTAAATTTAAAAAAATAGATGGTAAGGAAGTAGGAATATATATAGATGAAAATAAAAAAGAACATATTGTATATAACAAATGTCCTCATTTAAAATGTGGTTTAACTTTTAATGAAGTTGAAAAAACTTGGGATTGTTGTTGCCATGGATCTAGATTTGATATTGATGGTAATTGTATAGAAGGACCAAGTAATTATAGTATTACATATAAAAAATAGAACAATCTATTTTTTTGTTGCAATATATTTACATGCATTTATTGAAGCAGTAGTTCCATCACTGCATGCAGTAGTAAGTTGTCTTACTTGTTTTTCTCTAATGTCACCACATACAAATATTCCATCTATATTTGTTTTACAATCTTCACTAGCTTTAATGTATCCAGACTCATTTGTGTCTATTATGTCATTACATATATCTGATACAGGTACACTACCTATAGCTACAAATAGTCCATTAATTTCAAGTGTAGTTTTTTCTTTAGTATCTACATCTTCTGCTATAATGCTTTCTAATTTATCTTCACCATTTACAGATACTACATTAGAATTTAATATAAATGAAACATTTTTTCTTTCTTTTAATTTTTCTAAATTTATAGAATTAAAACTAAATTCTTTTCTTCTATATACTATATAAACTTTATTACAAATATCACTTAGATATAATGCTTCATCTATTGCAGTATTACCTCCACCAACTACAGCAACATCTTTGCCTTTATAGAAATTTCCATCACAAGTTGCGCAATATGATATACCTTTGCCATCAAATTTTTCAATACCTGCTATAGGTAATTTTCTAGTAGTTGAGCCACTTGCAATTATTATTGCCTTTGCTTCATATGTATTATTTTTAGTAATTACTTTTTTAATTTCACCATTGTTGATTCTTAAAACCTCTTCAAACTTTATATCAGGTCCAAGATTTTTTGCTTGATTGTATAAATTAGTGGCAAAATCATATCCAGAAATATTTTCAAATCCAGGATAATTTCTAACTTTATTAGTTTTCAATATTTGACCGCCGTATGTCTCTTTTTCTAAAACAAGAACTTTTTTATTTGCTAAGCATGAATAAATACATGCAGTAAGACCACTTGGGCCAGCACCTATAATAATTATATCGTACATTTTAATCACCTATAAAATCTATTAGATTTTCTTTACTCATAAAACCTATATTTCTTTTTATTTCCTTTCCATTTTCAAATAATATTA
This sequence comes from uncultured Bacilli bacterium, assembly GCA_947628725.1. Lineage (GTDB taxonomy): Bacteria > Bacillota_I > Bacilli_A > RF39 > UBA660 > UMGS1613. The sequence goes on from CANRAQ010000035.1 coordinate 3,700, forward strand.
TAGTAGGAATAGACATTATACCAAGTTTTTGTGCAGTAGAACGATTACTATCAGTATTTACTTTAAAAAATTTAATATCTTTCTTTAGCTCTTCTACTTCTTCAAATACTTTAGAAAATAGTTTACAAGGACCACACCAATCTGTATAAAAATCTACAATACATTTTCCATTATAATTTGTCACAATTTTATCAAAGTTATTTTTTATATATTCCATGTTACCCTCCAATTATATATTTTACTAAAATATACAATAAAATACAATAAAATAGAAAAGTAGACAATATTTTCATTGTAAAAAAGTGTGAACTATTATATAATATATTTAGAATAATAAGGTGATAGTGTGAAAGAAATTTTAACTAAAGAAATGGCTTATAAAATGGATTCTTATTTTAGAGCAGCTAATTATTTATCATTAGGACAACTTTATCTTTTAGATAATCCACTTTTAAAAAGACCATTAAAAAAAGATGATATTAAAAGAAAAATAGTTGGACATTGGGGTACTGTACCTGGTCAAAATTTTATATATACACATTTGAATAGGATTATAAAAGAGCATGACCTTAATATGATATACGTATCAGGCCCTGGACATGGGGGAAATGGATTAATAGCTAATACTTACTTAGAGGGTTCATATTCAGAAGTTTATCCTAATATAACTGAAGATGAAGAAGGTATGAAAAAGTTATTTAAACAATTTTCATTTCCTGGAGGAGTATCTAGCCATGTAGCGCCTGAAGTACCAGGCTCAATAAACGAAGGTGGAGAGTTAGGCTATAGTCTAAGTCATGCATTTGGAGCAGTATTAGATAATCCTGATCTTGTAGTTGCATGTGTTGTAGGAGATGGAGAAGCAGAAACTGGCCCTTTAGCAACCTCATGGCAATTGAACAAGTTTATAAATCCTAAAACAGATGGAATAGTTTTACCAATATTACATTTAAATGGATATAAAATTGCAAATCCTACAGTATTTTCTAGAATTTCAGATTTAGAATTAAAATATTTCTTTTATGGATGTGGTTATAAACCTATCGAAGTTGTCATAAATAACGATACTGACATATATGAAAGACATAATATGATGGCTGATGCTTTGGAAAAATGCGTAGAAGAAATAAGAAAGATAAAAAATATTTCTAATGATTCAAATAACATAGTAAGACAACTTTGGCCTATGATTATCCTTAGAACTCCTAAAGGATGGACTTGCCCTAGATATGTAAAAAATAAGGAAATTGAAGGAACTTTTAGGGCTCATCAAGTTCCAATAACTATAGAAAATGATGATGATATGAAATTACTTGAATCATGGCTTAAAAGTTATAAACCAGAAGAATTATTTAATGAAAATGGAAAACTTAAAGATGAACTTAAAGATTTATGCCCAAAGGGTAATATGCGTATGGGGTCAAATCCAGTAACTAATGGTGGATTATTGATTAAAGAGTTGAGAATTCCTGATTTTAAGGAATATGCGGTAAAGTTTAATGAGCGTGGAAGTGTTCTTTCACAAGATACTATGGAACTTGGAAAATTTGTAAGGGATATAATAAAAATAAATGATGATAATAAGAACTTTAGAATATTTAGCCCTGATGAAGCATTATCAAATAGATTAAATTATATTTTTGAACAAACTAATAGACAATTTCTAGGAAAAATATATAAAAATGACGAATACCTTTTAGATAATGGTAGAATTATAGATTCAATGCTTTCTGAACATGCATGTGAGGGAATGCTTGAAGGATATTTACTTACAGGAAGACATGGATTTTTAAATTCATATGAGGCATTTATAAGAATAGTTGATTCTATGACTAGTCAACATGCTAAATGGTTAAAGGTAACTAGTGAAATTAGTTGGAGAAAAGATATTTCTTCTTTAAATTATTTATTAACATCACATGTTTGGCAACAGGATCATAATGGATATACACATCAAGATCCGGGATTTTTAAATCATTTAGTTACTAAAAAAGCAGATATAGTAAGAATGTATTTGCCTCCTGATTCTAACTGTTTACTATCAGTATTTGATCACTGTATTCGTAGTAAAAACTATATAAATGTAATAGTTGCATCTAAACATCCTAGCAGACAATGGCTTACTATGGATGAAGCAGTAAAACATTGTACTCATGGAATAGGAATATGGGATTGGGCAAGTAATGATCAAGATAGTGAACCAGATTTAGTTATGGCTTGTGCTGGAGATACTCCAACATTAGAGGCCCTAGCGGCAACTTCAATATTAAGAAAAAATTTCCCTGAAATAAAAATTAGGTTTGTAAATGTAGTAGATTTAATGAGACTTGAATCAAATACTAAACATCCGCATGGATTAACAGATTCAGATTATAATTCAATATTTACTAAAGATAAACCTATAATATTTGCATTCCACGGTTATGCATCTTTAATACATCAGTTGGTATATAATAGAGATAATGAAAATATACATGTACATGGTTATCAAGAAGAAGGAACTATAACTACACCATTTGATATGAGAGTACAAAATAAAATTGATAGATTTAATTTGGTTATAGATGCTTTAAGATATTTACCATCACTTGGTAATAGGGGATCTAGACTTACAAGTTGGTGCAAAGACAAACTTGTAGAACATGCAAATTATATAAGGGAGTATGGTGAAGATTTACCAGAAGTAAGAGATTGGAAATGGGAATAATATAAAAAAATAAGATAGAATCGATTAATTTATCTTATTTTTTTTCGATATTATAATAAAGAAGATAGGGTATAGTAAGATTGGTAATATTATATAACTATGGAATTATACTATGAAATATTTTCTATTCATCTAGTGGGTATTTATTTTACATTTATGAATAAAATATAATAAAGTAGGTTTACAAAAATCGTTAAAAATGATATAATGTAAACAAGAAAAGGTGAGGGATATGTTAGGTAGAAATATAAAAAAGTATAGATTATTATCGGGATTTTCAATGAGAGAAATGGCTGGACAGTTAGGAGTTTCTCATCAAACAATAAAAAAATATGAAGATGATACTATGATACCTAATTCTGAAAGATTAATAGAAATAGCAAAACTATTAAAAGTGAAAATATCAGATTTAGTTAATGATTATACAGTACCAACTTTAAAATATAATAATTTTAGAAAAAATTCATCACTTAGTAAAAGAAAAGAAGAAGGACTTCAAATGTTAATTGCAGATGAAATAGCAAAATATTTAGAAATATTAAATTTTGCTGATGAAATTTATACTTTCGATAGTAAGAAATGGAACTTTGATGTGGACAATATATATTCATTAGAAAGTATTGCTACAAAAGTTAGAAAATTATTAGGAGTTTCTGACGAGTGCGCATTAGATAACCTAACTGATAAACTTGAAGATAATAATTTCTTAATATTAGAAATAGACTTTGAAGAAAAATTTGATGGTTTTTGTGAATATGTTGATAATTTAGCGTTCATAATTCTTTCTTCTAAAGGTTATGAGAGAAATAGATTCACTTTAGCGCATGAATTAGGCCATTTAATTTTAAATTTTAAAGAAAAATTAGATGAGAAAGAAATAGAAAAATATTGTGATATATTTGCATCTTGCTTGTTAATGCCAGAAAAAGCTATGAAAAGGGAGTTAGAAGTCGGTCAAAGAAAATTGTTAAGTAATGTATCATTAAATGAAATATTGTTATTAGCAAAAGAATATCAAGTTTCATTAAATGCAGTAATAATGAGATTACATTATTTAGGAATAATTGATGAGAATAAAAAGAGAAATTTATTTATATTATTATCAAAATATGGATTAAGAACTAAACAATTAAAATTTATTAAAGAGCATCCAACAAGAAAAAATAAGATTACTTTTAGACTAGAAGCTGAAAATATTATTAGTAAAGATGAAGCAATTAAGTATTTAGGGGTAACAACCGATGAATACTTTAAATCAGATTTTAGTAATTGATGTAAATGTAATAATACACTTGGAAAAAGTAGGACTTCTAGATGAATTAATAAATGATAAAAATATACGCATTGTTGATTTAGTACTTTATCAAGAGTATGAATTTAAAAGAAATTTAGCATCAGAAAAAGTTGAAAAAATAAAGCAAGTTCACTTAAATGAGAAGCAAATGTTTGAAGCACATAGTTTATACCAAAGTAATCCTAGAAATAGTGTTTTTGATTATTATAGTTATATTGCAGCACGTGATAATAATTATGGGTTATTAACAGGTGATTGGAAATTAAAAAAGAAAGTTAATGATATTAATACGCATGGAGCAATTTGTTATGTTCAAAAATTAAATGAAAAAGGTATTATTGATAATGAAAGATTAAAAAATATATATGAAACTTGGCTAAATGATCCAACTGTATTTATTGGGTCAGACATATTAAGTGAATTAATTATTGAACTAAGTGATTAAAAGTGTAGTATCGATGATAAGTTAAATTTGCTGATTAGGTAGTCACTATATAACTATATAGTGAATCAAATTTAATAGGTAAAAACTAACTGGATAAAGTTCATTTATACTATTAAGTATGATATAATAATATAAATATATTTAAAAGCGTGGTGACATATATGAAGTGTATACTTATGAATAAAAATGTAGAAGTATTGATTGCTGAATATAATGAAACTTCAAAGTTCTTCGACCAAATATATGAAGTTAAAAATATTAATTATGCTCCATATATTTTAAAAAGTTATTATATAGAAAGTGATATTAATAATACTCCTTTTAGAACTAACTTAAGTGAATGGTTTAAAGGTAGAGGTATACCATCATGGAGAGATAAATTAGATTTATTATTGCATAGACTTAATATAACTGCGCCTTATGAACTTTTGGATAAAGCTTTTGGCTTGTCTTTATCAGATCAATACTGGTTAAAACCTTATGATAGTAATATTTTATATGATGATATTAATTTTTTTGATAATGATTTTGATTATGCTGAATTTATGGAGGCGTCTTTATCAACTAATAGTATAACAATAACAAAAGAAGAATCTTTGAAAACTCCCAATAATACTACAGATGGTATGCTTAAGAAAGCTTGGATTATTAAAAATGGGACAAGGTATTTATTAAAAAGTGGTTATAAAAATGAAACTTTACAACCATTCAATGAGGTGTTAGCTAGTGAAATATGTAAGAGGTTAGGTTTTAATCATGTAGAATATACAATAGATACATATAAGGATATAGTAGTATCTAAATGTCCTTGTTTTATAACTAAAGATACAGAATTTATTACTTGTTATCAAATTAGGAATGATATGAAAAGACACGATAATTTAGAAGATTATGAAGAATATATTAAAAAATTAGAAGATAATAATATAGATGATGTTCGTGAAAAAGTAGAAAATATGTTTATTTTAGATTATATAATTATGAATGAAGATAGGCACTTAAATAATTTTGGAATTATAAGAGATGTTAATACTTTAAAATGGTTAGATGTTGCTCCAATATTTGATAATGGTCAAAGTTTAAATATTGAATATTATGATGAAGAGGAAGTACATATTTCAGGTAATGGAAGAATATTTTATGAAGTAAAACCTTTCGATGAAATAATAAAAGTTGTAAAAGACTTAAATAGGATAGATATAAGTAAATTAGATGGCATAGTAGAATGGTTTGATAATTTGTTACATAAGTATCAAAATTTAACTAAAATGAGTGATGGAAGAATTAATAGGTTGTGTATTTTGTTAAATAGGCAAATAAATAAACTAAAAGAATTAATTTTAAACGATAATTAGATGATACATATTAAATAGTAATAAAAAGAAAATAGTGAATTAAAATAGGAGTAAAATATGAAGTATGAAAAATATTTAATAAAAAAGGGTAAATTAGATTTATTATCTTCATTAAAAGCTTTAGACAAAGAGTTGCTTAATGAAAAGTTTAAAGAATTTGGCGTTAATAATGTATATGAATTAAAAGATTATATTTTGAATGATTTTGAGTTTTGTTTAGATTTATCTAAAGATGATGATTTTACTAAAATGTATTTTGAAAGGTTAATGAATCATGAAAACTCTGAATGGATGTCTGCATATGGGGAAGATGTAGAATCACTTTTAGTTTTTATTTATAATAATGGTAATTATTATTCTTATTACATACCGACTGAAATAAAACAAATAATTAATAAATTATTAGGTTACATTACTCCAGAAGCAAAATTTAATTTAGAAAGTGCTGCAAATACACCGATAATTAAAGATTTAAATGGATTGCTTGAAACTTTAACAGTTAGTGATTTAAAAAATATAGGTAATTTTTTGAATGTCAATAGGTTAAGTCATAAAACTAAAAAAGAGCTTGTTAAAATTGTTTATAATTCTCTTGTAGATAAAGATAAATTAACTGATTTAATTGAAAGATTTATAGATAAAGAATTTGATTTATTAAAAGATCTAATTAAAAACAAAGGTACTATTCAAGATAATAATATAAGTATGGAAATATATCATTTCTTATATATAACGGGTTTAGTTTTTATATTTAGAAGAGAAAATAAATTTTATATTTCTATGACTGATGATGTTTATAATGTTGTTAAAAATATTGATTTTGATAAAATACAAAAAATAGTAGATGAAAATACAAAAGTGTACAATTTAGTTAAAGCAATGATTGAATTATATGGGGTAGTTTCATCTAGCAGTTTAAATTATTATTATAGTCTATATTATGGAGATGTTAATGAACTAGATGCTCCTAATAATGCATTATTATTTTGTGATAGAGTTGATGATATAGGTATAATTCACATGGAACATAATATTTATTTTGTTCATAAAATTTTACTATATCAAGATTTAAAACAAATATTGGATGAAGTTATTTCAAGACAAAAAAGCATAAAAAGAAAACCAATTAAATTAGAAGAGTTACTTAAATATTCTAATTATAATTATTATGAGCAAACTGAGGCTAAAAATAAATTTAAAAAATACTTAAAGAAGAAAAATATACCATCAGATATTATTGAAGTTATTATAAAAATAATTTCTGATATGTATAGATTAGGCAATGAATATGTTGGTGCTACAATTGAAATGCTTCAAGATTATGGAGTAGAGATTACAGAAAAGAATTTGCAAGAGATATTAAATTATTTGATGGAAATATATAATAATTCTAGAATATGGGTAAATAATGGGTGGACACCTATAGAGATGAGAAAAGAGTATAAGTAGGAATAGATATAAAAGTTAATATAATAGATGCTTTAGAATAATTAATTTTAAACGATATATTAAATATCAAATTTTACTATTAAATTAAAAAATGCAAGAATTTGAAAAATTTTCAAAAAATGCTTGCATTTTTTTTTTTTTTGGATATTATAATAGTAATAATGATAGGAGTAGAGATTATATGAATAAAAAAAGCATTTACATTAATAGAACTTTT
>CANRAQ010000036.1 GCA_947628725.1 uncultured Bacilli bacterium
TCCAAAGGATATAGATAAGTTAATTTGATTAACTTTTTTTTTGAATAAATATAGTGTCAAATTTTGTCAAATTTTATAATAATTTTGTAATTATATGTAAATTAAATTTGAATTCATAATAATTTATTGTACAATTAGAGTAAGATATGAATGCATTATAGAGAGGTGAAATATGGAAGTAGTATTCAAAAAAGCTACATATGATGATGTAGATGGCATAGTTACATTGTGTAATGAATGTTTTGATGAAAATACTAATGTAGAATATGCAAAAAAAATATTTAAAGAAACTGAAAACGATCAAAATCAGATTTATTTAATAGGTATAGGTAATGGAAAAATTATTGCTCATGCAAAGATTACAATTATTCCAACAATATATGAGGATATGAATACATATGCAATATTAAACCATGTATGTGTTAAGCCAGAATTTAGGCGTGAACATATAGGAACTAAAATGTTAGATGAATGTTTTAAGATAGCTAAAGAAAATGATTGTAAGTGTGTTGAATTATGGTCAAAAAATTTTAGACAAGCTGCACATGGAATGTATCATAGTTACGGATTTGATGTAATGGATGCTAAATTCTTTTCAAAGGAAATAAAATAGGAGGATTTATGAAAATAAGTAATGTTTATGTTGGCGGTTGGTTTCAAAGGACCATGCTACAATTATCAGAAATTTATGATTTTTTAAGAGATGGTAAAAGTCAATTAAAATTAAAGAAAGAAAAACTTATAGAATTTCAAAAAAGTCTAGAAATAGGAAAAATTGATTATGGAGTATCTGGGGAGGAATATATACAGTTTACAACAGCTCTAGGTATAAATGTAAAAATATTTGAAGATGGATTAATTATACTTAATAATAAAAATGTTAGTGAGGATACATTAAATGCAGATATAAATAAAGTTACAGATTATTATGAAAAAAATTATCACCAGCATTTAATTATTTGTTTAGTTTGGGTGCTCCAGTACCTAAAGAACTTGCAAATATCGAAACAATTTATCCATATTTTATAGTTTGTGATAATGCTACTAAAGATGAAATACAAGAATTATTAACTAGAACTGAAAAACAAAAATATTTTGAATTTCAGAATGACAAATATACTGTCTTAAGGGGAGATAAATATTATTTTATAAATAATTTAAAACAATCTGATGAAAATATAGAAAGATATATAGAAGAACAAATATTTATTAGAGAATTTAAAGGACAATTACATAGATATTTAAATATTCATAGAATTATATGGGAAAAAATAGATGATGTAAAAGAAAATGCAAATGTTAAAGGCTCTGAAATTGTAAAATTTACGACAAAATTAGAGGGTTACGCTAAAACAATTAATTTAATTGATGGTAGAATTAACCAAATGGGTACATATATATCAACAAGAGAAAAAATTGCTAAAAGCGATAAAGAACTTGCAGAATTTTTACAAATATCTGGTTATAGGTATGAGACATTAAGAGATACGCTAGATTATATAAAATATTTATGGAGCATGACTAAAAATTATGTTTCATCTGCTCAAAAATTATTTGATGGTATAAAATCAGATGTAACAAGTAAATCTGTAGAAAGTTTAACTATCGTTACATCAATGAGTGCTGGGGCAGCTCTATTGGATTTATTTACAGAATCAGCTCCAACATTTACAACATTTGGATTTGTATATTTCTTTATATTGGCATTACTTGGATGGGGTTCAACTAAAATACTTGGAGCAATTGCTAGTAGAAGAAAATATGAAATTTCAGATATTGAATATGATAAAAATATAAAGTAAGGAATTTATATGAAAAGATATTTTGATACAGTAAAAACTTTAACACAAATAGCAAACCATAAATTTTTTACAGTAATTCAAATGTTTATAAGTTGTGGATTATATAATTTATCTGATTTATTACCACCTATAGCAACTGCTGGAATAATAGCTGTAATTACAAAAAATGATTTTAATGGAATTTGGTATTATGTTTTGTTATATATAGTATTTTATATTATTCATTTTAGTATGCTAAACTGGAATTACCATACATACACCTCATTAGCGAATTATTATCACTTAGAAGTTCAAAAAAAACTTTTTGAACATGTCGCAAATAACGATTCAATATTTAATAAAATTTCAAAAGGTAAAATTGTAGATACTACAAGTGATGATATAAGATATTTAGTAGATGTAATGGATGCTGCTTCACAGGCATTTATGAAATTAATACAATTAATAGTAATATTTATTATATTTAGTTCATATAACATTTTTGTTGCGCTTATCGCACTTTTAATAGATTTCATATATTTAGTTTTAATGAACAATAATTCAAAAAAAGTATCTAAATATTATGAAGGTACAAGAAAGTACGAAGATAAAATAATAGATACTTTAAATCAAATGTTAATAAATTTAAAACAAATAAAATCATTAAATATGATGCCAAATTTAAATAAAAAATTAGATAAGACTAGAACAAAATGGAAAGAAGAATATAAAGGTAAAAGAGATGCTATGACAAATAGATATTGTAGTTTACCTTATATTGTGTATATTGGAAAAATATTATTATATATTTTACTTGCATATTTAGTTGTATCTGGTAGAATGACTATAGATAAATTAGTATTATTAATAAGTTATTTTGAATTAACTATAACATGTACTGATTCCATGCTTACATATTTATTAAACTTAAGTAACTATGGAATTAGAGTTAAAAGAATAAAAAATATACTTGATTATACATCAGATAGTAACATTGATTATGGTGATATAACAAATGATTATATAAATGGTACAGTAATCTTTGATAAAGTTAAATATGCTAAAAAAGATAAATTAATTTTAAATAATATGTCATTTAAAATATATCCTAATGAAATAACAGCTATTGTAGGACATAGTGGTAGTGGTAAAACAACAATAGTTAATTTATTGTATAGATTAGATAGAGTTAAATCTGGAAGTATATTAATAGATGATGAAAATATATATAATTATGATAAAAAAACATACTGTTCAAATGTATCAGGTGTATTTCAAAAACCATTTATTTTTGAAATGAGTATAAAAGATAACTTATCTTTAGTTGATTCCAATAGTAAAAATCAAATAGATGCATGTAAAAGAGTTGGAATACATGATTTTATAATGAGTTTACCTAAAGGGTACAATACAGTAATAAACGATGAAGAAAGGTTACTTTCTGAAGGTCAAAAACAATTATTAGTAATTGCTAGAGCAATCTTAACTAAAGCAGAAATATTAATATTTGATGAAGTAACAAGTAATATTGATCCTAATTCTACTACTAAAGTAGGAGAAATATTAACTGATCTAAAACAAGATCATACTATTGTAATGATTACACATAAACCTGAAATGATGCAGATAGCCGATAGAGTTATTGTAATAGATAAGGGTAAAGTTGTATCAAAAGGCATAAATAGTGAAGTATATGAAAAATGTAATTTATATAGAGAATTAAGAAATAGAACATTTGCTAGTATAAGCCTTTTAGAAAATGAAAATTAAGATTAGTCTTAATTTTTTTGTGCCTTCTAGTTATTAATAATAATTAAATTAGAAATTTCTAGTGTAAAAGTTTGACACATATGCGTGTTATAATTACCTTAAGAATAGCAGTAGGAGGTATAGAAGTATATGAAAAAGAAAGTATTATTATTTTTGCTAGCTTTTTTAACAATGATTGGAGGATCTGAAATTGTAAAAGCAGTTGCAGATGAAATTTTTATGAGTCAAGGCAATTTATTGTATTATAATCATAATAGTAAAAAAGTTGTTTCTACATCAGCTAATCCTGGATATAATGTTACATATTTTCCATATAAATATGATGCAAATAATTTGGGTTATATTTGTAATTCAGGAAATGATTATTGGCCACCTTTAGGGAAATGCTATTATAACCAAGCTAAATCTAATGCAGCAAATTCAATAGGTATTGCTTACATTATAAATACTATTGCTGGAAAGTCAACTGGCTTATATAACCCAAATAATTATGAAAGATACTATTGGGCTGAAATTGCTGAATTACATTATTTAGAAATAGAAGATTATAGTAAATATATGTCACAAAAAGTAGATGGCAAAACATTAAGCACCATAATATCTGATGCTAAAACTTATCAAAATAAATATTCTAACGCTGTCGATATAAGTTTATCATCTAGTACATTTACCTTTACATTAAATAGTGATAAAACAAAATATGTATCAAATAAAATATATATAACAGATAAAAATAATAATATTAGTACCATAACAGTAACAAAAACAGGAAATTATTCAAAATTTACATTAACAGATACAACTGACAGTGGAGGACGTTATTTACAATATAGTATTCCAATTTCAAGTTTTTCGGGCTCATTAACTGTAGGAATTTCAGTAAAGGCTTCAAATAATTTTAAAATGACAAGTATTTATGATTGCCCTAATTATCAAACTATAGTGTCAACAAAATTAGAGACTAAGTCAAATACGGATACTGCTACAGCTTCAGGAACAGTAAAAAATGAAACAGGTAGTTTAGAATTATTAAAAGTAGACGCAAGTAATAACTCAATAACTTCATCTGATGTAAGTGTTAAAGTTTGCAAAGAACAAAATGTTAATAGTACTACTTGTCAAGAAAAAACCTTCAGAACTTCTATTACAATTTCAAATTTATCTATAGGCACATACTATATATATGAAACCAAAGCCCCAACTGGATACTATATTCCAGATAATCCATATTATGTAGGATCAGTAGAAGTTAAACCAAGCACATCTAATAATCCTACTACATATACAATAACAAATAAAAATGAATGTGAGTATGAATTTGATAAACTAACATCAACTGAAAAAAATTCAATGACTAAAAGAATCGAATTATATAAAAATTTTTTAAATAAAACTCCAAGTAAGAACTATCAAAACCTTCTTAATCTTAATAAAGTGTCAGGTAAAGATGCATGTACATCTGTTACTCGTTCAGATAATTATAAAGGTGGATGTTTAGTTACAACTAAATCTGTAAGTTCAAGTATCAGTGCCAGCAATTTGTCATATTATGAAAATATGATATCAAGTACAAATGCAACTGCTTTTTGCAGTTCCAATTATACATTTTATAGTAAAGTTAAAAATAATGGTAAAATTTCTTCAAATATTGTTAATGATTTTTATGGAAATTCAATTAATTTTGGATCATTCAAATCAGGTAGAATGGTACTAAAATTAGATATAGCAAATAGAAAAATTGCGGAAGGCACTCTAACGATTACATGTTATGTAGCTGGAACTGATAAGGATAATTATGCAAAAAACCTAAGTTTTGATTATCGTAAGTATGTTGATAAAGTATGTTTAACTGATGATGGTAGTTCATGTAATACTAAAACAAATTATTTAGTTGAGGATAGTCTTACATCTAGTGTATCTAATGTTAAAGATGGAACTGAATTAATAAAACATACAACAACATTAAAATATGATTATCTGCTAAGACCAATATATGGAAAGTATGGTTCAGGAGAAATTGTACAAAATAGTTCTAATTCAAGACTATTAGGTTATGGAATAATAAGTAAATTTGGTGATTATGGTGAGAAAAAATTAAAGTTTGAAATTCCTAGTTTAGGTATTTCAAATAAGTTATGTAAATATGATGTAGAACCTGAAATAGTTGAGTGTATTGGTGAGACATGCAATTCAGGTAATACAGGAAATCCAGGTAATCCAATTAATCCAGGCACACCATGGGAACTTAATTTAGCATTTAGACAAATAAGTAAATCAAATCCATTCCCTGGTAAAAGTGGAAATGGAAGAAAAGTTAACTCAAATTGGTGTGATGGAAATAATTGCAATAATAATAACAAAACAGTAGAAGAAACTATAACTAATAAAAATGATAGTTATAATTCTACAGGTGATGGGCCAATATATACTATAAATTTAAATACAAAAACTATCGAACAAATAAAAAATAAAAATAAGGGTCAAGCATATGATGATTTTGGAGAGAATTGTAATACTTCATCAGGAACATGTGCAATTGATTTTATCAATTGGATGAAATCACAAGGAATATTAGAAGAAGGTTAGCCTTCTTTTAATTTGCTTAATTATATCTTAATAAAATTAAGATGCTAAATTCATAACATCTTAATTTATTTTTCAATACTATTCATATTTAAACAAGTTTCAATCATACTTACAACAACATTATTAAAAGAAGTATCATTTTCTTTTGCTATTTTCTCTATATCTTTCACTAATTCATCTTTTAAATATAATGTTTTATAAGTAGATGGATTTTTCTTTTTAGTTTTATTAGGAACAAATATCATATAACACCTCTTAAAATATTTTAATATATAAATAAAATAATTAATAAATTAGAAATTTCTAATGTAAAAATCTAATTTATGTGATATAATTAATTTAGGATATAGTTATTATGTTTTTGTTAATAATAATCATAGTAGTGAAAGGAGTATACAACATGGATAAAATTAATAAAAAAATACTTATATTGTTAGTAACAGTATTATCGCTTATATCATTTACAATGGGAGTTAAAGCTGAAATAAGTGGTGGTACTGGAAATCTCGATGTAGGTTCTGGTTCAAATGGTGGTAGCTCTGACCCTTGGAATGATTTAAGGATGGATAGACAAATTTTAAAATTAAGGGTCTTCAGTTCAAGTAATACGTTAAAAAAAACTGGTTATATAGCACTGAAAGGTGGAGCTGATACAATTTCTGCTACTGTATGTAGCAATAATAGTGATTCTGATACTACATTTTTTTCAGGTAGTAAATACACTCAATTCTCACAAACTACAGGTAATTTCAAGTGTACTACAAAAACTATAAGTGTATCTTCAATTGGAGAATATTCAGGTGATGCTTGGAATTACGATGGCGCAAATGCAGCCTCAATTGCTAAATGGATTGAAAATAATAAATATTCTAATCTAAAAGCAATGTTGAATAAAATTGGGTACACTTCTTACGCAAATGGAGACTATGTTATTATAGAACCTTTTGTTAAAATTACATGTGAAAAAGTAGAAACGTTTGGGACAATAACAGGACTTTTAGCTACGAATAATGCAGTATCTCATTCTGGAGCTGATTCTGTAACTGATAGATGCCCTAATGACAATTGGTGGGGATCAAATCTTAGACAAGTATTATCAAGAATTGCTGTTGCATTTAGAGTTAACAGTAGTGTTACATGTTTAACTGGGAGAACATACGATAGAATACTTGAAAGTTCTCATAACTATTTTAAATTACCATTTCAAGGCTGTGGTTACAACAGATATAATATATCGGAAATAATAGATGAAGGCAAACTTATATTAAATAAAGTAAAATCAGATGGTAGTACTTTAATTATAGGAAAATCTGCAACATTTAATCTTTATAAAAATTATGACTGTAGTGGAGATGCTGCTAAAATTATAACTGTTGGGACTAGTGGAACAACATCTGTATCTTTGGCTCAAGGTAAATATTCAATTAAGGAAAAAACTGCACCTCAAGGATATAATTTAAGTAGCGAATGCAAAAATTTTGATATAACTAATGGTAATGATAAGACAGTATCTTATAAAAATAAACCAACCTGTGAGTTAGCATTTAATGAATTATCAAATAAAAAGAATCCAACTGCTAGGATAGGTTTATATAAAACGTATAAAAAACGAAATCTTTTGAATTTTACTATTACTGATGCAGCAACAGCATGTAATAATAATTCAAATGGTTATCCGCCTGATACCAGTAGAGGATGTTTATCATATAGTGACATTTATACAAAATTTAATTATAGTAATGCCTCATATTTTACTACGAGTCAATCTGTGGATGGAGGTATGGCTTATTGTATAGATAATGTTAATTTAACTAATATATATGCCCCTCCTGGAGTACAAAAAATTAGTTTTAACACTGTAAAGTCTGGACGAATGGTTATAAATATGAACTATAATAATAGAACGATTGCAACAGCAAAAATAGATAAAATATGTTATGTATATGGGGCTGGTTATAATCAGAACACTCAAAATGCACTTAAAATAAATGGAACACAAGAAGATTATTTGATTGAATTTAATGGTGTAAATTTAAGTAGAACTTCGACTACTAGTAATACATATAGGGTTGGAAAATATGAAGGTACTACTTATACAGAGTATACCAGCAGTATAGAATACAAATACAATTTGAGCCCAGTTTATTGTAAAATAGGTACAGGAGAATCTACAAATTCTACGAGTGGTAAACTTATAGGATATGGGGTGATAAGCAAATTTAGTGATGATGGTATAAAGAATATTAATTTTAAATTATTAAAAGGCACTAGTACAAAATACGAGTCTACAAATTATTGTTCATATAAAGCAGTACCCGAATTAATAATACCACCAGGAAGTCCAGAAAATCCAAGTGATCCAGGAGATCCAGATACACCATGGAAACTTAATTTAGCATTTAGACAAATAAGTAAATCAAATCCATTCCCTGGTAAGGATGGAACTGGACGAACAGTTGGCAAAAATTGGTGTTATGGAAGTAATTGCAATAATAATAACAAAACAGTAGAACAAGCTATAACTAATAAAAATGATAGTTATAATTCTACAGGTGATGGGCCAAAATATACTATAAATTTAAATACAAAAACTATCGAACAAATAAAAAATAAAAATAAGGGTCAAGCATATGATGATTTTGGAGAGAATTGTAATACTTCATCAGGAACATGTGCAATTGATTTTATCAATTGGATGAAATCACAAGGCATATTAAAAGAAGGTTAGAGCCTTCTTTTAATATGCCTAATTATTATTCTTGATAACTACTTTGAATAGTGTTATAATAAAAATATAATAATAAGGGTGATAAAAATGAATAATAAGGGTTTTACATTAGTTGAACTTATAGCTATAGTATTAATATTAGCAGCTATATTTATGGTTAGTTTTCCTATGCTTTTAAATAGTGCAAAAAAAAATAAAGATGCTGAATATGATGCTATGGTAAAAGATATATGCTTAGCAGGAGAAACATATATATATTCAAATGTAGATTCATTTCCAGATATATCTATAGTAGGTAATACTATAAAAATAAATGTTGTTAATTTAATAAGATATGGAAATGTAAAATCAAATATAATGAATTCTAAAACAGGTGGTAGTGTCAAACAAGATGCAGTATATTATACAGTTTTAGAAGACTCTACATTAAAATGTGAATATAAAGAAAATTTAGCTCAATATGTAGATAATAGTGGAGCAAATACCCCAGAATTATCAGGAATGACACCAGTAATATATAAAGATGATTCATGGGAAGTGGCAGATGTAACACAAAAATGGTACGACTATGAAAATTATGAATGGGCAAATGCAGTAATATTAACAGATAGTGGTAAAAATAAACAAGAAGGGGATAAACTTAATTTAGAAACAGATGTAAAAGCAATGTTTGTATGGATACCAAGATATGAATATAAAATAGATGGACAATATGGAAAAAATGGTAAATCATTAACTGAGCCAGGAGAAATAGAAATAAATTTTATAAATAGAAAAAGTAAAAATTCAACTAAAGGTTATACAGTACATCCAGCATTTACGTTTGGGGATGATGAACTAACAGGAATATGGGTAGGAAAATTTGAAACAAGCACAGATAAGAATAGCGCATGTTATACATCAGCAAGTCTAGATAATTGCAACAATGATGATCAAGACCCATATATACTACCAAATGTAAAATCATTAATATGGCAAAATGTAAGTAATCAGTTTGCTACCGCAAAGAAATTTAATACACTTGTAACAAATGCAGATAGTCATATGATGAAAAATAGAGAATGGGGAGCAGTAGCATATCTATCTCAATCAAAATATGGAAAATATGGGAATCCTAATTATTTTGGGGCAAATAAAGAAGTATATCAAAATAAATCAAGTATATTTATAACAGGAAGTAGTAATGGAACACCTAGTCAATCCGAGACAACAAATCCACAATATGCATATAATGTAGAACTAAATGGAACAGGAGCAAGTACAACAGGAACAATATATGGAGTATATGATATGAGTGGAGGAGCATGGGAATACGTAATGTGTAATTACAACGATTTACCAAGTGGGGGGGTTGATGCAACATGGTTTGTTAATAATAGAAAATATTATGATAAATATACTATAACTTCTACTAATTTATGTACAGATGAGGAATGTAAAGGGCATGCATTAAATGAAACAGAAGGTTGGTATGGGGATTATGCAATCTTTGTTGATTCCATGCGTATTTGGTTTGGACGTGGAGGTGTCTGCAACACTAGCACCAGTACGGGTGTGTTCGGCTTTAGGTATGGCATTGGTGGTGGAGACAACCTCAGTTCGTTCCGTACTGTATTGGCTCCTAGTGTAAGCACAAATTAATATGTACACAATATTTATTATATAAAAAATGCAAGAATTTAAAAATTTTTCAAAAAACACTTGCATTTTTTTTTTTTTGATATTATAATGGTAATAATGATAGGAGAAGTA
>CANRAQ010000037.1 GCA_947628725.1 uncultured Bacilli bacterium
AAATCTCAAATGTATAATTTTATAAGTATTAAATGTCGTAATCAACCAGTTGATACTCGTTTTTTGGAAACTTTTTTCTTCATTTGACATCTTAATCACTACCTTTTTCATTTAATAATTTAATTTTTTCTGCATTGTTTAGAATATCCAATTGATATTTACATATATCACTTAATATTTCAAATCTTTCTTCTTTTGCTTTTCCTTCTTTAATTAACTCAGCATTATGTGATTCTAAATTAGATAAAACAGTTAATTCATTAATTGTCGCATAATCTCTTACATTTGAACTTTTTGCTAACTCTGGATTTAATTCTCTCCATGTTTTAGCTGTTGTATGAAATAACACAACATTTAAAATATCTGCTTCTTCAGCATATTTTAACCATTTTTTGTTTTTATAAAAATCATTATCAGGTAAAATGTAATTTTTAATTGCATCAGTATGAATCAAATAATTATTTTTTGTAAGTATTCTTTTTACATCCCATTCTCTATTTTGATTTTCTATTTCTTTTAATCTTTCAAATTCTTTTATTAAATATAATTTAAATACTGGACTTATAGCAGATGCAAATTCAAAAGCAATATCTTTATGTGCATATGTTCCACCATATTTACCCATTTTAGAATATATTCCAATAGCATTTGTTCTCTCACACCATTCTGTAACACTAGGTGTAAATGTCAATAAACCAACCTGTTTTCTAAAGTGTTCAGATTCGAACACTTTAAAATTAGGATTATAAATTTGTTCCCAAGTAGTTAAAAAATCTAATGTGCTTCTATTTCGCAACCAATTCCTTATAACATCTGCAGCTCTTGAATTACTACTTTTTGCTTTTGCTATATCTGAAATACAAATATAATCTTTTTCATTTATATTGGTTACATTAACTTTTATATTTTGAACTTCTAATATTTTATTAGACATATATACACCTCCTAATTAAAATTAACATATTTCAACTAAAACTTTTTTCATATTACCAAGCACTTTCCTAGTATGTAAAAAATTCTTTTGTAATCTCAGAATCCTTATCATAATCAATACTACAAGATGAATATATATACGTTATTTTTTGATAAAATTGTCTTTCACTAGAACGAATATTTCTTATTCTTTCTAAAAGTCTTTCAAAGTAATCTTCCCCAAAAATATAATTTGGATTTTTTAATCTTTCGTCATTCATTACAAATCCAGTAATTAAATATTCCTTTAATACTTTAGTTGCCCACATTCTAAAATGAGTTGCTCTAATTGAATTAACTCGATATCCCACAGAAATAATTGCATCTAAATTATAAAATTCAATACTTCTTTTAACTTTTCTATTTCCTTCTAATTGAACTAATTCCATTTTGGAATAAGTTGAAGATTTATCAAGTTCACCATCTGCATATATATTAATTAAATGTTTTGTAATTGCTGGTTGTTCTACATCAAAAAGTTCAGCCATTGCTTTTTGAGTCATCCAAAGAGTTTTGTTTTCATATCTTACTTGAATGCCTTTATCTTTTTCCTGTATTTTAAAAGTGATAAATTCTTCAGTGCTACTTCTTATCATTAAATCTTTTGCCATTTTCTCATCTGAAAATATAAAAATTTTTTACTTTAAATAATTTCTACTTTTATATTTCTATTAATTCGTATTCTTTAGTACCGATACCTAAATCGGCTGCTGCATCTATCGTATGTGTTCCTTGTCTTGAATTAATTCTCTCAAGTAAGTGATCTTTACCTGGATCATCAGAATTAATTACTAAATCAATGCATGCCTTATCAATTGCAACTGGATCTGTTGAAGCTAAAACACCAATATCAGCCATGCAAGGATCCTCTGCAACACTACAACAATCGCAATCCACTGACATATTACACATAATATTAATATAAGCAATATTGTCTTTGAAAAATTTAACTACTGATGAAGCAGAATCTGCCATAGCCTCTAAAAATTTAATTTGATCTACCTTGAACATCTCATCATATGTTCCATTTTCTTTACCAACACAATGAATAAATCTTTTTCCTTTGCTAGATGCTACACCAATAGATAATTGTTTTAATGCTCCGCCATATCCACCCATAGGGTGTCCTTTAAAGTGTGAAACAACTAACATTGAATCATAATTTTTTATATTTTTTCCAACATAATTTTTCTTAATTATTTTACCATTAGGTATATCCAATACGACATCTTCACCTTCACTATCCATAATATCGACATTATAGAATTTTGACCATTCATGCTTATCAATTAGTTTCATATGTTTTTCTGTTGTATCACGAGCTCCATCATAAGCCGTATTACATTCAACTATTGTACCATCAACATAATTAACTATTGGTTTTAAAAATAATGGTTTAAGATAATTTTGATTACCATCTTCTCCAGAATGAACTTTTACTGCTACACGACCATGCAACTCTTTATTAAGTGCATTAAATACTTTAACTACACTGTCAGGTGTAATTTCTCTTGTAAAATAAACTTTTGCTTTTTCCATAATAATATCATCTCCATAATTAGTTTAGCACAAAAAAATTCATAAAGAAATAGCATTATGAATTTTTAATTTTATTTATTTTTTTTATATTTACATTTTGGATAATTTGAACACCCTATAAATACTCCATATTTACTTTTACGGTAAACTAATTTTGAACCACATTTAGGACATTTGTTAATACTATCTTGATTATTATTTTTTATGATTTCTTTTGTATTTTTTATATGTTCTTTTCTCTTCTTTTTGTCCATTATGTTAAGACTATTTAGTTTATTATATATATGGTCTTGATTTTCTATAACAATATTTTTATATGATAAAATTGTATTATTTAATTCATATAATCTTAATACATAATTTTTGGATGTAATTCTTAATTTTACAGGGCTTGGGATACAGATGATTGGAATAAATTTATCTATAGATAAATTTAAAATTTCTTCCAAGCATTTTACATGACCGTAATTTTGATGTATTGGATTATTTATATAATATTTATTATTTTGAATCCATTTTTTGTCATATTCATTCCCTGATATATATCCATTATATTTTTTAGTTTCTATTACAAATATACCATATTTAGAAATAACTATATGATCTATTTGATGATATAATCCATTACTATATAACATTACATCATTCAAAATTTTATAATTATCTTTAGGTAATTTTTTTAATTCTTTTTTTACCCAATACTCACCGGCTTTACCTATTATTTTAGGATAAAAGAATTTACCTAAAATAATAATTATAACAAATATCCACAAAATATTTTTAATAAAATAATTAATCAATAATTCCATATATATTAATTATCCTTCTAAATTCCATGTTAATCCACCATCATTACTTTCAAATATTAGTTTTATATATTCATAACCTGCTCCATCTGATTTTATATCATATATGGAGCACTCTAATTTTAATATATTATCTTCATAATATGGTAAGTCTTCAATCGTTATTATAGATACTCTATCATTTACATAATTAAAAACTGCATCTTTAAATGTTTTTCCCCCATCATGTGTTACTTTAAATCCAATGTAATTGTTGTTTCTATTTATATCCTTAGTTGAAATAGCAAATCCAATATTTTCATCTATAAATAAAAATCTAGCCTCATTACTTACAGAAATATATTCATCACTTACCATTTTAAAGGTTTTACCTCTATCAGTACTTTTTTCTACACCTACTAAAATTTTTTGACCGAGTGCATAATCATATTTTTTAAACTTAAGTACTACATTTTTAAATTGTTTTGTATATAAAGTATTTTCATCTACTATTTTGTTATTATCTTTAAACAAAAACGTTGCAATTAATAATACTACTATAAACGAAATTAAAATTATTATAATTTCTTTCTTATTCATACTGACTCCTTATACTTTTTTGATTTTCCACTACAACGAATTTCATAAAGTAGGTTATAAGTCTATCTTTTAAACTTTTACACCTTTATTATAATTTATATAGTCACCAACTAAATTATAGCACTATTTCTAGCGCTACTTAATTTTACCAAAAGTTTTGAATGGAAATATTCTAAAAATTGCAGTTCCTTTTATATCACTTCTTTTAATAAGACCTATTCTATAATCTCTACTATCTGATGAGTGTAATCTGTTATCCCCCATAACAAAATAATAATCATCTGGTAAAGCAGTTATACCATAAAGTTCCTCTAATGAAAAATCATTAGTTCTAGATAAATCTATATCTTTTACCTCTTTTCCATCAATATACAATACATTATCTTTATATTCTATATTTTCACCAGGAAGTCCTATTATTCTTTTAACCAATTTAGTTCCATCAATATCAATTATGACTATATCAAATCTATTATAATTTTTATCAAGTTTATTTAATATTAATATATCCTTATGATTTAATGTCGAATACATAGATTCCCCATCAACCTTAACAGGTGTAGCAATAAATGTTCTAAAAAGTATTACTACTATAACTATTATTAAATATGGATATAATTCTTTCAATATTTTCATATCATAACCTAAGAAAGATAAGGTTTGAACCTTATCTTACACTCTTTCTTTAATTTTTGGTACTTTAGAAGATTCTCTAATATAATTTAATTTAGCTCTTCTTACTTTACCTTTTTTAACAACCTCAATTGTATCAATTCTTGGTGAATTTACTGGTAAAGTTTTTTCTACACCAACATTTCCAGAAACTTTTCTTACTGTAAATGTTTTACTTATACCTGAACCTTGAATAGCCATAACTAAACCTTCAAATGCTTGAATTCTAATCTTCTTTTTTCCTGTTGAATCTACTTCATCAATCTTAAGATTTACTTTTACTGTATCTCCAACTCTAAATTCTGGCAAATCTGTTCTTATTTGCTTATTAGTAATTTTATCTATTAGATTCACAATGTCACTCTCCTTTATTAATTTATGATCATGATTAAATTATATACTAAACTATCAGCGGATCACGTTATTAATTCTAACATATTTTTTATAGTTTATCAATACTTTTTATGAATTTTTGATGATTTTATGACAAATTAAAAGAGGCTTATTTAGCCTCTTCTATTGCTCTTGTTTCTCTTATTACAGTAACTTTAATAGTTCCTGGGTATTGTAACTCTTCTTCAATTTTATTTTTAATGTCACGAGCAACTTTGTGACTTTCTACATCACTTATTTGTTCAGGTTTAACTATTACTCTAAGTTCTCTACCTGCTTGCATAGCAAATGCAGTATCTACACCCTTTTGTTCATTTGCTATATTTTCCAAATCATGTAATCTTTGTACGTAATTTTCTAATGAATCATTACGTGCACCTGGGCGAGTTGCAGATAGTGTATCTGCTATAGCAACTAATTCTGCAATAACAGATGTTGCTTCTTTATCTCCATGATGTGATTCTATTGTATTTATTACTACATCATTTTCTTTATATTTCTTTGCTAAACTTGCGCCGATTTCAACATGGCTACCTTCTATTTCATGGTCTACAGCTTTACCTATATCATGAAGTAATCCAGCCCTTTTTGCTAACATAGAATTTTCGCCTAATTCGCCAGCCATTATGCTAGAAAGTTCAGCAACTTCAATAGAATGTCTAAGTGCATTTTGTCCATAACTTGTTCTAAATTGTAATTTGCCTATTATCTCAATAAGTTCTGGATCTACCTTTGTTATTCCTAATTCAAATAAAGCATTTTGTCCATACTCTATTATTTTTTCTTTCATATCCTTACAAGTTTTATCATAGATTTCTTCTATTCTTGCAGGATGTATTCTTCCATCCTTTATTAAAGTTTCAACAGTTATTCTAGCAATTTCTCTTCTTAAAGGATCAAAAGAAGATAATACTATAGCCTCAGGCGTATCATCTATAATTAAATCAACACCAGTAACAGCTTCAATAGTACGTATATTTCTACCTTCACGCCCTATTATTCTACCTTTCATTTCATCATTAGGTAAATTTACAACTGTAATCGTTTGTTCCTCTACAACTTCACTAGAATATTTTTGCATACACTCTATTAACATATTTTTAGAATTTTTATCAACTACTAATTTAGCTTCTGCTTCTTTTTCCTTTATATATGAAGCAATTTCTAAATTCATTGATTCTTCTACTCTTTTCATTACTAATTCTTTAGCTTTTTCTTTTGTGTATCCACTTATTTTTTCTAATAGTTGTAATTGTTCATTCTTAATTTTCTCCACATTTGCTTCTTGTTCTTGAATATCATTTTGTTTATCTAATAAATTTTTCTCTTTTTCATCTAATAAATCTTCTCTTTTTTGAAGATTTTGATCTCTTCTATCAATATTTTCTTCACGAGTATTAAGCCTGTTTTCACTATCTTTTATTTCTTGTTTTCTTTCACGTATTTCTTCATCAGTTTTAGTTTTTATTTCATTAGCTTCGGCTTTTGCCTCGTTAATATAATCTTTCTTTATCTTTTCACCCTCTATACGAGCGTGTTCTAATATTTTATCAGCCTTATCAGATGCAGAATTTTTTCTAATAAGAGTTACTATAAACATTGCGATTATTCCAACAATTAGTCCTATTGCGACTAGCAAAATGGAGATTGCTATATTTGGCATATATATCCTCCATTTCTCTTTAGAGTTTTTTAACTCTATACTAATTATAAAATATAGATAAAAATAAATCAAGACAAAATATAAAAATTGTAATTTTAAAAACTGTTGAAAAATTATTCAACAGTTTCACTTTCCATATCTCCTAATTGTAAAGTATCGTTGTTTTCAAAATATTGTCTAACTTTCTTTTCAATTTCTTCTCTAATCTTTGGATTTTTCTTTAACCACTCTTTTACATTCTCTTTTCCCTGACCTACTTTCTCACCGTTGTATGAGTACCATGCACCAGTCTTTTCAAGAATGTTAGCTTCTACACCAAGATCAACTATTTCTCCTGTAATAGATACACCTTCTCCATAAATAATATCTACACAGCAAGATTTAAATGGAGGAGCCATTTTATTTTTTACTACCTTGATATTTGTTTTGTTTCCAATAGAATTAGTTCCTTGTTTTATTTGTTCACCTTTTCTTACTTCAAGTCTTACAGAGGCATAGAATTTAAGCGCTCTACCACCTGGAGTAACTTCAGGATTACCAAACATTATTCCTACTTTTTCTCTTAACTGATTTATAAATATAACTACTGTATTAGTTTTATTAACTATACCAGATAATTTTCTTAATGCTTGACTCATTAATCTAGCTTGAAGTCCTACATGTGAATCTCCCATTTCACCTTCAATTTCTGCTTGTGGTACTAAAGCCGCAACAGAATCCACAACAATTATGCTGATTGCTCCACTTCTAACTAATGCTTCACATATCTCAAGAGCCTGTTCACCATTATCAGGTTGTGACAATAATAATTCATTAATATTTACGCCTAATTTTGATGCATATATTGGATCTAATGCATGTTCTGCATCAATAAATGCTGCTCTTCCACCATTTTTTTGTGCTTCAGCTATAGCATGCAAAGCAAATGTTGTTTTACCACTAGATTCAGGTCCAAATATTTCTATTATTCTTCCTTTTGGATAGCCTCCTATACCTAAAGCAATATCTAGAGAAATAGAACCACTTGATATCGTATCAATTTTTTGATGTTCACGTTCTCCTAGTTTCATTACGGCACCTTTACCAAATTGTTTTTCTATATCTAGTAAAACTTGGTCTAAAGTTTTATCTTTTGGTGTTGATTTTACCATTTTTATTTCCTCCTTCATAAGTATAACCATATTATACTTTATTAAAAATAATTTGTCAATACTTTTTACGAACATTTGTACATATTTTTTGCTGGAAAATTTTTACAAATATTTAAAAACTGTTATTAGAGTCTAACTTTTTTTCATAAACTTTCTCATATTCATTTATTAACCAGTCTCCATTTTCTTTAATATATGTAACTAACAATATTAACTCTAATTTATTTAAATTACTTCCAGATACAACTACACCATCATTTAATTTATACTTACAGCAGTTTATAATTATTTTAAATTTTAGCTTATTACCATCAAATTCAGTTATTGAATACCCAATCAAATCTATATTATCTACTATATCTTCATATTTGCTTTCTTTAGATCTATCTATTCTATCAATATATAAGTCCTTAATCATACCAGTAAGTAAATTATCTAAATTTGAATCTTTAGTATTTATTTTGTTTTGAAATTCTAAATACTTATCGTATAAATTTTTTGTTAATTCATCTACATTTATACTTTCATCAATTTTACTTATATCTTCTTTCGATAGGCCTTCCTTTACTTGCATAGGATTCATTCCAAAATTTTCAATGGCATCAAGACACATCTTATACTTTTCCTTTTGTTTCGATTGAAATTTACTAGCAATTATAATACCAATCGAACACGAAATAATTATTAAACCTAAAATTATAAAAATTATCATAGTTAATGGATTAGTAAAATTCATATTATAGCACCCCATATTCTATTAAAATTATACATATAATAATAAGTTATTGTCAATATAAATTGTTGCACAAAAAATAGTAGAAAATCAAAATCTACTATTATTATGATTTAATAAAAATATTTTTATCTACTTATACACTAGGAATAATTACAACGCGGAATGAACCAATGTTGTCAGCATTACCACTATCTCTACCATACGTGAACATACCTGAATTAGTAGAATAGTTATAACGACCGCCACGAGCAAACCAAAAGTAAATATCTCCAGATATAAAAATCTTGGCATCTCCATACCATCCTGCAGTTTCATTTAATGCATGTCCTTTGCATTGTTCATCTGTACATAAATCAGTAGAATCCATCGTATATTTATCATAATATTTTGTATTATCTTTAAACCATGATGAATCAAATTCTGAATAACTTGGTGTATCACTATAATTACCCATTACATATTCATATGCTCCTCCACTCATATCATATATTCCGTATATTGTTCCTGTTGTGCTTGCTTTTTTCCCTATTTCTGTTTCATAGGTATTAGTTTTGCATGTTTCTGTAGATTCTGCTTCATTTTTTGTATCTCCTGCTATACCAGTGATAAAGTCACTACAATTATTTATATAAACTTCTTCTTTATCTTTTCCATATTTTCCATATTTACTTTGAGATAAATACGCTACTGCTCCCCACTCTCTATTTTTCATCATATGGCTATACGCACCTGTTATGTAATTATCAAACTTTTTAGCCGTAGCAAATTGTTTACTTATAGTTTGATATCTTAATGATACAGCGTTAGGTAGTATATATGGGTCTTGATTAGTGTTATTACAATTAGCAACACTTGGTGTTTCATAACATGCACTAGTTTTACTAGCACTTGGTTCAAATTTTCCTACCCATATTCCTGCTAGTTCATCTTTATCAAATGTAAATGCTGGATGTACTGTATAATCCTTTGTTGCACTTGTACCTTTTCCACTTATAAAATTTACTTCTATTTCCCCTGGGGCAGTTGAACTTGTTCCACCTTTTCCATATTGTCCATCTATTTTATATTCATATCTTGGTATCCATACAAACATTGCTTTTACATCTTTTTCTAAATTTAATTTATCTCCTTCTTGTTTCTTCTTTCCACTATCTGTTAATATTACTGCATTTGCCCATTCATATTTTTCATAGTCATACCACTCTTCTGATATATCTGCTATAACCCATGAGTTATCTTTATATAGTACTGGTGTTAATCCTGATAATTCTGGAGTATTTGCTCCACTATTATCTTTATACTCTTTATTATTTTTACAATATCCTAATCTTGAATCTACTACCATTCCTTTATTTAGTTTTATATCTCCTGTACATGGTCTTTCTCCATTTACTTCTATTTTTATTTCTTTATCATCACATACTATATTTCCATCTATATTTACTTTGCATGAACTTGGATTTAAACTTCCTTCTATATTTTCTTTTAATATAGTTTGCTCTACTGCAGTTAAATATAAATCTTTACTTATTTCTCTTGATTTTTCTTTTGTATCTCTTATTATATTTATTATTAT
>CANRAQ010000038.1 GCA_947628725.1 uncultured Bacilli bacterium
AAATATAATATTTAATTTAAATTTTATTTTTGGTATACTATAAAAGGTGGTAGTATGAAGTCTAAGATGGAAGTACTTTTAAAAAAATTAGATTTATCAGATGAATTAAATGAATTATTTAAAGATGCTGAAATATTAAAAATAAGTGCGAATAAAGAAAAGACAAATTATTGTTTTTATATAAGTATGGATACAAATATACCTTTAAAATATTTTAATGAATTTGATATGAAATTAAAGGATGCTTTTAGTACTATAGAAAATGTTAATTTTGTTTTGAATGTAAAAAATGAAGATAATAAATATTTAATAGAGTATTTTAAATATATATTAGATTATTATAGTAAAGAAAGTCCTATGCTAAAAATGTTTTTAGATAATAGATGTGAATTAAATGATTCTATACTTAATTTATATTTGGATAATGTTGCTGAATTAAAAAAGATAGAAGAATATAAATTAAAATTTGAAGAATTTTTAGATAGAGCAGGATATAAAGATATTAATATAAATTTTTTAATAGATGAAGAAGAGTCTTTAAGAATACAAGAGGAAATAGAAAATTCTAAAATAAGTATTGATGATATAAACTATGTACCACATGAAGAAAAAGTAGTAGAAAATACATATGATTGGAAGAAAAATTATACTAGGAAAAAAATAGTAACAGAGGATAATCCTGAAGTAGTACTTGGAAGACTTATAGAAACTAACATAGTAAGAATGGATACTATATCAGATAAAACTACAGTAACAGTAGATGCAGAAATATTTGGTATAGAAGTAAGACAAACTAAAACTGATTTAAATATTTTTACTCTTAAGATAACTGATAGAACTGATAGTATATATGCGAAGATGTTTATTGATGATAAAGATGAAATAGCTAGATTAACTAAAATATTAAAGAAGGGTTCATGGTTTAAATTTAGAGGAACTATAAAAGAAGATAAATATTCAAATGAAGATGTATTAAATGTTATAGATATAAATTATAGTAAGCATGAAGATGAAAAAATAATCGATGATGCGCCAGTAAAAAGAGTAGAATTACATGCACATACTATGATGAGCCAAATGGATGGATTAACTAAAGTAGATTTAGGTAAGCATACTTGTGAACTAGTATCACGCGCTATAGATATGGGGTATAGTGCTGTAGCGATAACTGATCATAATGGATGTCAGGCTTTACCTATAGCGTATGGAATTATTAATGATTACAACAAAAAAGTAAAGAAAAATATACAAAGTAAAATAGATGATTTAGAAACTAAGTTAAATGAAAGTACAGATGATAAGGAAAAAGGGGAACTATTAGAATCATTAAATAAGGCAAAAGAAGAATTAGCAAATCCACCATATTTTAAAGGAATATATGGAACAGAATTAACATTAGTAGATGATACTATAAATATAGTTACACGTCCAACTGATGAACCACTAATTAAATCTACATATGTAGTATTTGATACAGAAACTACAGGATTTAATGCTGCTGGTGAAGATCAAATGATTGAAATAGGTGCGGTTAAAATATGTGATGGAGTAATAGTTGATAGATTTGATGAATTAATAGATCCTAATAGACCTATACCTAAAAAAATAACAGAATTAACTCATATAACAGATGATATGGTTAAGGGTAAAGATGATGAAAAAAAGGTTACACAAAAATTCTTAGAGTGGGCTGGAAATTTACCTATGGTAGCGCATAATGCTAAATTCGATATTTCATTTATAGAAATGTCTATGAAAAAATATAATTTAGGTGAGTTTAAAAACACAGTTATAGATACACTAGAATTATCAAGAGCGCTTGATCAAGGCTTTTCTAGACATAGTTTATCTGCTCTTGTTAAAAGATATAATGTAACTTGGGAAGAAGACGCACATCATAGAGCTGATTACGATGCAGAAGGAACTGCATATGTATTTAGTAAAATGTTACAAAAATTATCTTCTCAGAATTTTAAAACTATATCTGATTTAGATAAATTGATTTCAAAAGATGAAATACACAAATTTGGTAGAACATATCATTTTAATGCTATAGCTAAAAATAAAGAAGGTTTAAAAAATTTATTTAAAATAATATCTTTAGCTAATACTGTTTATTTATATAAAACACCTAGAATTCTTAGAAGTAAGTTAGAAGAATTAAGAAGTGGATTACTTATTGGTAGTGGATGTTATGAATCTGAAGTATTTAAAGAATCTAGAAGCAAAGAAGGTCAAGAATTAACTAATATAATTAATTTTTATGATTATGTAGAGGTTCAACCACCAGAGGTTTATGATCATTTGATTCAAACAGGTGATTTTAAAGATGTCTTTGAAATTCAAGAACACATAAAGAAAGTATTAGACGCTACAAACGAGGCTGGAAAAATTATAGTTGCAACAGGAGATGTACATCATTTTAAAAGAGAAGATAAAATATATAGAGAAATTATTATAAATCAAAAAGTTCCAGGAGGAGGAAGACATCCTCTTGCTAAAAGTGAGATAACTAAAATACCATCTCAACATTTTAGAACTACGAGAGAAATGTTAGATGATTTTGAATTTTTAGGTGATGATGTAGCATACAAAATAGTAGTAGAAAATACTAATAAAATTGCTGATATGGTAGAACAAGTCGAAGTAATAATAGATACAGGTGGAATACCATTTTCTCCTCGTATAAAAAGTGATGATGGTAAATCTTATTTAGATTGTCCTAGAGTAGTTACAGATTTAGTATATAATAAGGCAAGTGAATGGTATGGAGAACCATTACCATTTAATATAGAAGAAAGAATTGCTAAAGAATTATATGGTGATATAGTATATAAATGTTGTAATGAAAGTGTAACTGAAAATAATAAAGATTTAAAAGAAGAAGAGATAGAAAAATTAACATTCGAGAATATGCATAATGTAATTTTAAAAGGCTTTGATGCAATTAAAGAGATGTTACTTGAATATTTAAAAAAGAACTGGAAAGAAGAAGATGGACAATTAGATGAAAAATCATTAGAAAAGAAGTTAAAGAAAGAACTTGGAGGTATAATAGGTGGAGGATTTGACCCAATATACCTAATAGCTCAAAAACTAGTAAAACATTCAAATGATGATGGATATTTAGTAGGTTCCCGTGGATCTGTTGGATCAAGTTTTGTCGCAACTATGATGGGAATAACTGAGGTAAATCCTCTTCCAGCACATTATAGATGTCTAAATTGTAAAACTAGTATATTTAAAGATGATAATGGAGTAGAATTAGGTGCTACTTACTCAAGTGGATTTGATTTACCTGATAAAAAATGTCCTAAATGTGGAAATTTGATGTACAAAGATGGTCAAGATATGCCATTTGCTACATTCTTAGGATTTAATGCAGATAAAGTTCCAGATATTGACTTAAATTTTTCAGATTTAAATCAAGCATCTGCCCATGAGTATACTAAAGTGTTATTTGGAGTAGATAATGTATATCGTGCTGGTACAATAGGAACTGTTGCAGATAAAACCGCATTTGGATTCGTAAAAGGATATTGCGAGGATAAAAATATTGTAATGCGTACTGCCGAAGTTGAAAGACTTGCTATAGGCTGTACAGGTGTTAAAAGAACTACTGGACAACATCCTGGTGGAATTGTAGTAGTTCCAGATTATATGGATGTATCAGATTTTACACCATTCCAGTATCCTGCAGATGATCCAAATAGTGCATGGAGAACTACACACTTTGATTATCATGCTATAGATCAAGATTTACTAAAACTAGATATATTAGGTCATTCAGATCCAACACAACTTAGAATGATTCAAGATTTAACAGGAACTGATATACTTAAGGTACCATTAGATGATAAAGAAACAATGAAAATATTTACTGATACAACTACATTAGGTGTTACTAAGGAACAGATAATGTGTCCAACAGGAACATTAGGAATACCTGAATTTGGAACACCATTTACTATAGGAATGGTAGAGGAAACTAAACCTACTACTTTTGCAGAGTTAATAAAGATTTCTGGACTTTCCCATGGTACTGATGTTTGGCTTGGAAATGCACAAGAGTTAATAAAAAATAATATAGTACCATTTAAAGAGGTAATAGGATGTAGAGATGACATTATGGTTTATCTTATGTATAAAGGGGTAAAACCAATAGATGCATTTAAAATAATGGAATTTGTTCGTAAAGGAAAAGCAAGTAAAGAACCTGAAACATGGGAAAAATACAAAAAAATAATGGAAGAAGCAAAAATAGAAGAATGGTTTATAGATTCTTGTAGTAAAATAAAATACATGTTCCCTAAAGCTCATGCAACTGCATATGTAATAAGTGCATTTAGAATTGCTTGGTATAAAGTTCATATGCCTGTATACTTCTATGCATCATGGCTTACAAGTAAAGCTACAGATGTTGATGTAGAAACTATGATAAAGGGTTACGATGCAATTAAAAGTAAAATATTAGAAATACAAAATAAAGGTTATGAAGCAACTAATAAAGAACAAGGTCAACTTGAAAGTTTAAAAGTATGCTTAGAGGCCACTGCAAGAGGTATAAAATTTTTACCAATTGATTTAAATAAAAGTAATTCAACAATATGGGATGTAAAAGATGATACTAGTATATACCCTCCATTTTCAAGTATAGATGGATTAGGTACTACTGCCGCTAATAATATTGTAGAAGAAAGAAAGAAAAGAGAATTTTTAAGCGTTGAAGAAGTACAATCTAGAGCAAAAATATCAGGAACTCTTATGGATAAAATGAAATTAATGGGAATATTTGATGGTATGAGTGAATCTAATCAAATGAGTTTGTTTGATTAAAATTTCCAAAAGTTGCCGAAAAAGTCGACTTTTGGAAATTTTTTTCCAAAACTTGACTATTGGCTATATATGTAATATAATGTATATAGGGAGATGATTATATTGATAGAAAGACCAGAATATCTTGATGAACTTAAAAGGTGGAAAGATAAAGATTTAATAAAAGTTGTCACAGGAATAAGAAGATGTGGGAAGTCTACATTATTTGATTTATTTATAGATTACTTAAAAAATACTGGAGTAAAGGATTCTCAAATAATAAAAATCAATCTGGAAGATGCAGATTATGATTTTAAGAATTATAAAGAGTTATATAATTATGTAAACAGTAAAATAAATGATAAATTGAATTATTATATATTTTTAGATGAGGTTCAAAATGTACCAAAATTTCAAAAAGCAGTTGATAGTTTATATATCAAAAAAAATGTTGATGTATATATAACTGGTTCTAATGCCTATCTTCTATCAGGTGAACTTGCCACATTACTTTCAGGAAGATATATAGAAATAAAAATGTTACCATTATCATTTAAAGAATATGTATCAGCAATCCCTAATAATAATTATCAACAGATGTTTTTAGATTATATGAAAAATGGTGGAATGCCTGGTAACATAAGTATAGTTGAATCAAATCCAACTGATTTAGATAAGTATTTAGATGGAATATTCTCAACAGTAGTATATAAAGACATAATGGCAAGAAACAATATAACTGATAAAATATTATTAGAAAATATATTAAAATTTATATTTGACAGTATTGGAAGTCCAATATCAACAAAAAAGATAAGTGATACTTTAACTAGTAAAGGAATTTATACAAGTAACCATACAGTAGAAAATTATATAACTGCATTTCTTGAAAGTTTTTTAGTATATAAAGCAGAAAGATTTGATGTTAAAGGTAAAAATTTATTGGTAAGAGATTATAAGTATTATGTTGTAGATGTCGGCTTGAGAAGTTACTTATTAGGAAAAAAATCTGATAAGGACATGGGGCACATACTAGAAAATATAGTATATCTAGAGTTACTTAGAAGAGGCTATAAAGTATATGTTGGAAAAGTTGATGATTTAGAAATAGATTTTGTTGCTGAAAATAGAGATGGATTAAAATACTTTCAAGTTGCATTAACCGTAAGAGATGAAAAAGTTCTTGAAAGAGAGTTAAGATCATTACAAAGAACAGGAGACTATTATCCAAAATATATATTAACACTAGATATGGATTTAGAAGCAGATTATGATGGTATAAAAAAAATCAATATAATTGACTGGTTACTAAACAGTGAAAAATAAAAAGAGATTTTAAGAATTAATCTCTTTTTTCTATAATTTCATCTACAATACCATATTCTAAGGCTTCTTTAGCATTCATATAATTATCTCTATCAGTATCGTTTTCTATAGTTTTTAAATCTTGATTAGTATTTATAGATAATATTTTATTTAATTTTTCTTTAGTTTTCAATATATGCTCTGCAGCAATTTTTATTTCCGTTGCTTGCCCACTAGCCCCTCCTAGTGGTTGATGTATCATAACTTCACAATTTGGTAAAATATATCTTTTACCTTTTTTACCACTACTAAGTAAAAATGCCCCCATAGAAGCACACATACCTAGACCTATAGTAGAAACATCACTCTTAATAAAATTCATAGTATCATATATTGACATTCCATCTGTCACACTACCACCAGGAGAATTAATATAAACACTAATATCATTATTATTAATTGAATCTAAATATAATAATTGTGCGACTACACTATTTGATAAATTATTATCAATTTCACCACTAATTACTATTATTCTATCTTTTAATAATCTAGAATATATATCGTATACTCTTTCTGATTTATTAACTTTATCTATTACTGTTGGTATAATCACAAAATCATCTCCTATGTATATAATAGTTGTAAACAAAGTTATTTATACATAAAAAAAGTCGACAAAGTATTTTTTTTTTGGTAGAATTATATATGAAAAGTAGGAGGTATATATGGACAAGAAAATAAAAGTTACATTTAGAAATCAAGATGTCTATGAATTTGATGAAGGCATCACTTATGAAAAAATATCACAAACTTTTAAAAAATATTATGATTATGATATTTTAGCTGCTAAAGTAGATAATTATATAGTAGACTTAAGTGATACTTTAAAGAAAAAATGTAATATAGATTTTTATGATAGAAGTTCATCTCTTGGTAATTCTATATATACAAGAAGTGCTGTATTTATACTTATATTAGCTATAAAAAATATTTTAGGTGATGTAGAATTAACTACAGAAAATTCTATAAATAATGGTGTTTATTGTACAATTGATAAACCAATATTAAATGAAAAAGTTTTAAAACAAATATATAATGAGATGAAAAATATAGTAAATCAAAATTATATATTTACAAAACTTAGTGTGTCTAGAATGGATGCAATAAAATATTTTAAAAAGTTAAATAAATTAGATAAGGCTAATGTATTAAAATATATTTCTAATACTTATATAAACTTATATAGAATAAACGATATATATGATTACTTCTATGGTAAAATGGCATATAGTACAAGCCAAATAAAGGACTTTGAACTAACATATATTAAGAAAAATGGATTTGTTATTTCAGTTCCTAGTGTAGATGATCCTAGTATAGTATCTAATTATGTACATCACGAAAAGATGTTTAATAAATTTGAAGAATATGGTAATTGGGGTAAGATATTAGGTATAAGAAATGCTGCTGATTTAAATAGAGTAGTTTCTGAATCTAGAGTTAGTGAAATAGTCAATTTAGCAGAGGCACATTATGATAGTCAGTTAGCTAAAATAGCAGAAGATATATATAACAGTAAAAAAGATATTAAATTAGTATTACTTGCAGGACCTTCATCAAGTGGAAAAACTACTACAGCTAAAAAATTAAGTGTATACTTAAGAAGTCAAGGCTTTATTACTCATTCAATAGAATTAGATAACTATTTTACTGATTTAGATAAAAGAGCATTAGATGCAAATGGAAATCCTGATTTTGAATCTATAAATGCACTAGATGTAGATTTATTTAATAAAAATCTATCAGATCTATTAGAGGGAAAAAGAGTAAATTTACCAACTTTTAATTTTATATTAGGAAAAAGAGAGTATAATAATAAATATCTACAACTAGGTGAAAAAGATATAATAGTAGTTGAAGGCCTACATGCACTAAATGATGAACTTACAATGTCTATAAATAAAGATCAAAAATATAAAATATATATTGGACCACTTACACAACTTAATATAGATAATCACAGTTATATACATACTAGTGATGTTAGAAAACTAAGAAGAATTGTAAGGGACAGTAAAACTCGTGGATATGGCGCAAAAGAAACTCTTGAAAGATGGCCTGATGTACAATTAGGTGAAAGAGAAAATATATTTAAATTTCAAGATAATGTGGATACAGTAGTTAATTCATCTTTAATATATGAAATAGGTGTTTTAAAAACATATGTTGAACCATTACTATTTAATGTATCAGAGGATGATAAAGAATATCCAGAAGCATTAAGACTTATAAATTTTTTAAGAAATTTTTTACCTATACCTAGTGATGATGTACCAAATGATTCTGTTTTAAGAGAATTCATTGGTGGTAGTTGCTTTAAAAGTTAGAAAGAGGAGGATATATGATAAAAGTAGCAATTAACGGTTTTGGAAGAATTGGAAGATTAGTTTTTAGAATAATGGAGGAGGATCCTGAATTTGATGTAGTAGCAATCAATGATTTAACAGATGCAGAACAACTAGCTTATTTGTTAAAATATGATACTAATCATGGAAATTATAGAGTAAACGAAATTACTTCTGATGAAAATAACATAATAATAGGAAATAGAAAAATAAGAGTATTTTCTGAACAAAATCCAGAAAATTTACCATGGAAAGATTTAAATATCGATGAAGTATTTGAATGTACAGGCTTTTTTACAGATAAAGAAAAGGCTAGCGCACATATAAAAGCAGGAGCAAAGAAAGTAATAATAAGCGCTCCGGCAAAAGGAGATTTAAAAACAATAGTTTATGGAGTAAACGAGGATACATTAGATGGAAGTGAAACAGTAATAAGTGCTGCTTCATGTACTACTAACTGTTTAGCGCCTGTATTAAGTATAATAGAAAAAAATATAGGTATAAAAAGAGGATTTATGACAACTGTTCATGCTTACACAAATGATCAAGTTACACTAGATGTTGCACATAAAAAAGGTATAAATTCTAGACGTGGTCGTGCATGTGCAGCAAATATAGTACCTTCATCTACAGGAGCAGCAAGCGCTATAGGATTAGTTATACCATCACTAAAAGGAAAATTAGATGGTGGTGCACTTAGAGTACCAGTTTCTACAGGATCAGTTATTGATTTAACATTAGAACTTAATAAAAAAACTACAGAGGAAGATTTAAATAATTTATTTAAAAGTCATACTAATGAATCAATAGGATTTACAATGGATCCTATAGTATCAAGTGATATTAAAGGTTCACACTTAGGAGGACTTATAGATGGACAGTTAACTAAAGTATTATCTACTGATGATACTCAGTTAGTTAAGGTAGTTGCATGGTATGATAATGAAATGGGTTATAGTGCTCAAATGGTAAGAACCGCAAAATACTTGGGTAACTTAAAATAATTAAAAAAATGCAAATTTTTTTCAAAAAACACTTGCAATTTTTTTTTTTTTTTTTGATATTATAATGGTAATAATGATAGGAGA
>CANRAQ010000039.1 GCA_947628725.1 uncultured Bacilli bacterium
ATTATTTTTATTATGAGAATCTTTAATCATCTCATCTGCTTTAATAGCATTTTGTAAACCAGTAGAGTGTAGTTTATCATCGTCATCTAATTCAATTATCTTTAATAACTCTTCAAGTGTAGTTTCACCATTTAACACTTTAACCATACCATCTTGAAGTAGAGATATAACATCTGCACTATATACTAGGTGTCTTAATTTATCTTTTCTTACATTAGAACTTATAGCATCTTTTATATCTTGATTTATCAATAATACTTCATGGATTGCTATACGACCAGAATAACCATTTTTACATTCATCACAACCAACAGCAGTATAAATTTCATTTACTTCTTTACCAAGTACTTTTCTAATTATATCTTTTTCATAATCATTTGTTGGTCTTAATTTTCTACAATGTGGACATAACCTTCTTGCAAGTTTTTGAGATATGATACCTGTAAGAGCACTTGCAAGTAAATATCTTTCAACATCCATATCTAAAAGACGTTCTATAGTATTTAATGAGTCATTTGTATGTATTGTAGATAATACTAGGTGTCCTGTAATAGATGCTCTAACGGCTATTTTTGCAGTTTCAGTATCACGAATTTCCCCAATCATTATAATATTAGGGTCTTGTCTTAATATAGATCTTAATACTGTAGCAAAATCTAGTCCAATCTCACTATTAGTTTGAATTTGATTTACACCTTCTATATCCATTTCTATTGGATCCTCAACAGATATAATATTTGTATTTTCTTTATTTAATCTCTGTAAAATAGAGTATACTGTAGTAGATTTACCTGTTCCAGTCGCACCAGTAACTAATATAATACCATTTGGAATAGATATCATTTTTAATACTTTTTTATAATTTTCTTCACTAAATCCTAAACTTTCTAGACCTGCTAAACTTAAAGAATAATCCAAAATACGAATAACTATTTTTTCACCTTTATTTGTAGGTAAGTCAGAAACACGAAGGTCTAAATCCATACCATTTATGTTTCTTTTTATCGCACCATCTTGAGGTAATCTTGATTCAGTTATATTCATCCCTGAAATTATCTTAATTCTTGTAACTAAGTTTTTTGCTATATTACTAGGTATAGTAGTATAGTCCATTAACTCTCCATCTATTCTTATTCTTACTTTAACATAGTCGTCATGTGGATCAAAGTGAATATCTGATGCGCCTCTTTTGGCTGCATCTACTAAAATATCATTAACAACCTCTACTACAGGAGTTCTTTCAAAATCTATGGTCTTTAACATTTTATCACCTTTTTATTCCTTTACTCTAGATTTTATTCTAAATATATTATATAATATTATTATGATAAATTCAAGATAGAAGGAGATATTTGTGAAAAAAAATAATAAAGGGTTCATGTTGGCTGAAACACTTATAGTAACTACCTTTGTTGCTGGTGTACTTATATATATGTTTATCCAATTTACTAATTTAAATCAAAATTATGATGAATCATATAAATATAATACAGTTGAAGGTATCTATGCTTTAGAAGATTTAAGTGACTTTATTTTAGATAATAGTTTAGTTATAAATAATATAGATGTATTATTACCTTCAGAAAAATATACAGATATTTCTAAGTGTGATGAAGAAGTAGTTATAAATAGTGAATATTGTAAAAATTTAGTTGAAGCATTAAATATTGAAAAAGCATATGTAACTACTAACAAATTTAATAATACAGTTAAAGATAATTTAAAAGACGAATTTGGTAACTTTATAAATAAAATTAAAAGTGAAGGTAGTGAAAAATATAGATTGATTGCTAAATTTAAAGATGGGACATTTGCTACTATAAGGTTTGGTGAATAAAATGAATAAAAGAGGTTTTACTTTAGTTGAATTGATTACCACTTTTGCGCTTAGTGCGGTAATAATAACAATATTAACTAATATAGTACTCATCATGAAAAATATGTATAATAATACTAGTGCGAAAACTGAATTATATATTAATCAAGCAAATTTAAGTAATTATATAAATTCTAAATTAAATAATGGTAAACTATTAACATATAGTACATGTAATGATTCTAATTTTTGTTATACATTTACATTTAGTGATGGAACTACTTCTAGATTAGTAATTACTGATAATAAGATAACTTTTGGAGATTATAATTATGTACTTAAGTCTAACAATTATGTAGAGGGTGAAAGTTTTGATATTTTAAATACTGCACCATTAAGTGATTCTACATTAAATGATAGTATAATGGTTATAAATATTCCAATAAAATCAAAATTATATCCTAAAGAAAATTTTGGAGTAAATATAGTATATCAATATAACTCTAATACATTATACTAGTTAGTATAAATGTAAATATTATAGATAATATACCATGAATAATTCTAGATTTTAAATAAGGCAAATACCTTATTTTTTTGTTATCTATAATGCTAAAAACTTGCATATGAATACAAAAACCTCCAAAGGAAATCAAAAAACTTGCTATAGAAGATTTTATAATTATATTAAAGTTAGATGTAGATAGATAATGTAATCCTTGTGTTATTTCAAATAAACCATAAATAAATTTATAATTATTATCTATTTTAATAAAACAATTTAGTATAGTAGTAAACATTAAAAATACAGTTATTATACCTAATATTAGTAGTAGGGTATCTATAGTTATTTTAATAGATTCAATAAATATATTAAAAATATTTTCATTTTTATTATTATTTTTTTTAACTATCATATTGTCGTATGATTTTTTATTAAATATTCCAATTATAAAAGCAGATATAAAATGACTTATAAGTATGATTAGTCCTAATTTTTTATCTTTAAGATATAAACTACCTATAGTTTGTAATATAAAAATAGGGTTTGTATAATGTATAAAATTTAAAGAATTTTGAATATCTTTATCATTTATTAAATTATTTTGACTTAAGTCTTTTAAGTATTTAGCGTTACTTGGTGTGCCACTTATCATACCCATTATGAATGCAAAAGCACAGTTTTTATTTACTTTAAAAATTTTATTCATTATATATTTAAATGAATCACTTATATCATTAATAATATTAGTTCTAATTAATATATTTGAAAGTAACATAAATGGTATTAGAGTAGGGAATAATTTTTTTATACATAAAGAAAATGAAATATTTATACTTTCCATTATTTCATTTGAAAATTTAATAATTATTATGAGTATTATTAGTAATAGAAATAATTTTATTAGTTTCTTCATACCTAATATTATTCGTTTAATTGACAATAATTCTAATAAAAGGTATAATTAATATGGTGATAGAATGAGTAAAAAAAGGCTTTTTGTTGTAATCATAATAGTGTTTTTATTTGTTATATCTATATATGCATCTTCACAGTATTATAAAGGAAAATATGTAATTTCTTTTGAAACAGGTACTGATGAAGAAATATTAAATAAATATGTTGATAGAAATTCTAAAGTAACTGTCCCAAAGGAACCTAGTAAAGATGGATATGTTTTTGTAGAATGGCAGTATGAAGGAGAAAAATTTGATTTTGATACTGAAATAAAAAAGAATATTGTATTAAGTGCAAAGTGGCAAAAATTAGATTATATAACTATTTCATTTGATACAGGTACAGATTATAAAATAGATGATATTAAAATTATTAAAGGAAGTAAAGTTGATGAGTTAAAAACTCCTCAAAAACAAGGTTATGAATTTATTGGATGGTATTTAAACGATACATTATATGAAGATCAAGAAATATATGAAGATTCTACCTTAACTGCAAAATATAAAATTATAATGCCTGATTTTAAAGTAGGTGATATTGTTACTATAACTAATTGTTATTACGACTCTATTATTTCTACTGATTGTAAATATAATGTTGCAATAGGATGGAAAAGAAAGATATTAGAAATATATGAAGGTTCTTTAAATCCATATATGATAGGTGATGAAACCGGCGTAACTGGATTTTTTAAAGCAGAATCAATAAAGAAAGGATAGAGTCCTTTTTTTTGTACAAAAAAATGCCATTACTAGCATTTATGTAAAAATTTATTTAATTATTTTATATAGTATAATAAATTATTATTGATAAAATACATGCAACTAGAAATAGTGCAATATATTTAAATGCGCCTTTCATATTTTCCTCCTAAATTAATCTTATTTCATCTTCAGAATAGAATGGTTTATTTTTATCTATTCTATCATAAAATAATATTCCATTTAAATGATCTATTTCATGTTGAAATGCTATTGATAATTCTTCACGAGCTCTAACTTTGATTTTATTACCATCTACATCATATCCTTCGACAGTAACTCTTGCATTTCTAGGTACATGACCTTCAACATCACGATTTACACTTAAACATCCTTCACCTGCTTCTGCTGCAATAATTTCATTAGATGAACTTACTATTTTAGGATTTACAAATACATAGTTTTGAAATTTTCCATCTTCATATTCATGTACTATTACTATTATTCTTTCATTAATTCCAAGTTGGGGAAATGCAAGTCCCATACCAGGTCTTAAATCATACTTTTTTTCATATTCTTCTATTTGACTATATGTTAATTCTGTTATCATGCGTTCTATTAAATCTTTATATTCTTGGGAAAGTGGAAGTTTAGCATCTACACTTGTTTTCCTAAGAATCTTATCACTTTCATCTAATATATTTAATTTTTTAAACATAAAACCACATCCAACATATAATTATAGCACAATTTGTTAAAAATAAAAAGATAAAAGATGCCTTTTATCTTTGATCGAATGCTCTAGCACCGATTACAATTACAAGTAATATGAATAATACTAATATAATAGCTGCTCCGTATCCAGCGCCACCGTTATTGTAACCTTGATTGCAACAACCGCTGTAAGGATATCCACCATATCCTTGGTATCCACCATAATAATACATAAAATACCTCCAATCTAGTTAATATATATTATTATTTATGTTAAAATTTGTTAATAAAAAATACCCAAACCTTGTGAAATTTATAATAATATGTTAGAATTAATACAGTAGGTGAGAGGATGAAAAAATCAAAAAGCAATGTTAGACTGTTTGCTGATATGGACAAGACTTTACTATTTGTAACTATTGCCTTAATAATATTTGGAACATTAAATATTGTTACTGCATCTAGTAGAGAAGCCGTTGTAAATGCTGATACTAATATATTTTATTACTTCTTTAAGCATTGTGTTATATTGTTTATAAGTCTAATTGCATTTTTGCTAATTATAAAAATACCTACTAAAAATTATAAAAAGTTAATTGTACCAATATACGTGTTAATTGCGGGATTAAATGCCTATCTTATATTAAAAGGAGTTTCTACAAGGGGCGCAAATAACTGGATAAATCTTAAAGTAATTAAAATTCAACCTAGTGAATTTGCTAAACCTACTTTGATACTTACTATGTCAATTTTGATGAGTGTTTTTAGTAAAAAATTGAACGACCCTAAAGTAAAACATAGTAATATAATATGGAAAATAGTAGGTATGGCATTGATATTTCCAATACTTGTATTTTTACAAAAGGATTTAGGTACTGCTATTATATTATTTGGAATATTTTTTATATTGTTCGTATTTAGTCCAATACTAAAAAAAGAAAAATTCAATGCATTATTTTTATCGATAGGTTTAGTCGCAATATTATTAATAGTTAGACTTAGTATAACTGGATATATACTTTCTGATACTCAGACATCTAGGCTTAAAAATTTCTTTAATCCTTGTTCTAAATATGATGATACAGGTTATCAAGTATGTAATGCATTTATAGCTATAAATAATGGTGGAGCTACTGGTGTAGGAATAGGTAAGAGTACACAAAAATATTCATATATACCTGAACCACATACAGATATGGTATTTGCCATTATAGCTGAAGAAAATGGTGTACTTAAATGCTCACTAATATTTATTGGATATATAGTAATTTTATATAGAATATTAACTTTAAGTTCTAAAACTAAAAATTTACAAAATAAATATATATGTCTAGGTGTAGCTACATACATATTTTTACACATATTAGTAAATTTAGGTGGTATATTTGGTATGATACCACTTACTGGAGTACCATTACCATTTTTAAGTTATGGTGGTAGTTTTACATTATCCTTAATATCTTCATTAGCCGTTATACAAAGAATAAATATTGAACATAAAAACGAAAAAATTAGGATATAATAAAAAACTATTGCATATTTAAGTAAATTAGTGTATATTATTAATGTACTTATTTCTTGGTGATGAAGTTCTCCACTTTATTACTAGGTATAAGCGAATATATTGAAAGGAGAAAATTATGGCATTAACAAAAGAGAAGAAAGCAGAATTAGTAAAAAAATTTGGTAAGAATGAAAACGATACTGGTTCTATAGAAGTTCAAATTGCAATTCTTACTGAAGAAATTAATACTTTGACTGAACACTTTAAAGAACATAAACATGATAATCATTCAAAACGTGGATTACTTCATAAAGTAGGTCAAAGAAAAAGTTTACTTAATTATTTAATAGAAAACGATGTTACAAGATATCGTAAAATTGTTAAAGAATTAGGATTAAGAAAATAATTATTAAAAAATGTAGACACTTTTTTAAGTGTCTTTTCATTTAGATGGGGTGAGGTAAAATATGAGAACAAAAAATTTATACTTTGGTGTACTTTGTAT
This sequence comes from uncultured Bacilli bacterium, assembly GCA_947628725.1. Classification (GTDB taxonomy): domain Bacteria; phylum Bacillota_I; class Bacilli_A; order RF39; family UBA660; genus UMGS1613. The sequence continues at coordinate 6,700 of CANRAQ010000039.1, forward strand.
GTCTGAACATGATAAGTCAAAAATTGGATTTCCAATTATAGATTATAGATTTATTAAATGGGTAATTGTAAAAAAAAGCAAATATAATTCACTTAAAAGATATAAAAATATAAGGACAAATAAAATTTATTCATGTTATAAACCATTAGTTAATGGAGAAATAACTATATATCCAAATTCTTTACAACCATTTAATTATATATTAGATAATAAAAACAAAGTATTAAGTAGAAAAAAAGTTTTAAAACTTTCTGGACCAAAGATTATTGAATTAAATAAAGATTTGTATAAAAGTAAGGAGGAGTAAATATGAAAAAAGTGTTTGAATTAGATTTTAGAGGAAGAAAATTAGTAATAGAGACAGGTGAACTTGCTAAACAAGCAAGTGGAGCAGTACTTGTTAGATATGGAGATACTGTAGTTTTATCTACTGTTGTAGTAAGTAAGACCGCTAATGTTTTATCTGACTTTTTTCCACTTATGGTACTTTATCAAGAAAAATTATATTCTGTAGGTAAGATACCAGGCGGATTTATAAAAAGGGAAGGTAGACCTACTGATGCAGCTACACTTGCAGCTCGTATGATAGATAGACCAATGAGACCAATGTTTAAAGAGGACTTTAAAAATGAAGTACAAATAGTAAATACTGTACTTTCAGTTGATCCTGATAATTCTCCAGAGATGGCAGCAATGTTAGGATCATCACTTGCTACATGCATATCAAAAATACCATTCGATGGACCTATAGCAGGTGTTAAAGTAGGAAGAGTTAATGGAAAACTTGTTATAAATCCTACCGTAGAAGAAACTGATAATTCTGATATAGAATTAACTGTTGCTGGTACATATGATGCCATAAATATGGTTGAAGCTGGTTCTAAAGAAGTATCTGAAGATGATATGTTAGAGGCTTTAATGTTTGGTCATGAGGCTATTAAAGAATTATGTGAATTTCAAAAGAAGATTATCAGTGAATGTGGTCAAGAAAAAATGGAATATGAAGTTCTTGAAATTTCTGAAGAACTTAGAGAAGAAGTTAAAAATTATTGTAGTAAAAGACTTGATGCCGCATTACGCATTAAAGATAAACTTACTAAATATAACACTATAGATGAATTAGAAGAAGAAATAGTAAATAAGTATAAAGAAGAAAATAGTAATTTAGATGAAGAAGAATTAAATAAACTACTTACTAGTGTTAAATTAATATTTGGAGAAATAGAATATGAGTTATTTAGATCTATAGTAGTTAAAGAACATTTAAGAGCAGATGGAAGAACTATGACAGAGATAAGACCTATATCAACTGATATAGATTTACTTCCAAGAACACATGGTTCAGCACTTTTCACTCGTGGAGAAACACAAAGTTTAAGTGTAACTACATTAGGTGCATTGGGTGAACATCAAATACTTGATGGACTTGATTTAGAAACTGAAAAAAGATTTATGTTACATTATAACTTTCCACAATTCAGTGTTGGTGAAACTGGTAGATATGGTGCCCCTGGTAGAAGAGAAATTGGTCATGGGGCATTAGGTGAAAGAGCTCTTGCTCAAGTAATTCCTAGTGAAGAAGAATTCCCATATACTATACGTGTAGTATCAGAAATACTTGAATCTAATGGTTCATCTTCACAGGCAAGTATATGTGCTGGATGTATGAGTTTAATGGCTGCAGGTGTACCAATAAAAGCGCCAGTTGCAGGAATTGCAATGGGTCTTATAACTTATGGTGATGATTATACAATTTTAACTGATATTCAAGGTATGGAAGATCATTTAGGAGATATGGATTTTAAAGTGGCAGGTACTAGAAATGGTATATGTGCACTTCAAATGGACATTAAAATTAAAGGTATAACTAAAGAAATCTTAAAAGAGGCTCTTGCTCAAGCAAAAGTTGCTCGTATGGAAATATTAGATAAGATAGAAGCACAAATACCAGAACCAAGAAAAGAAGTTAGTAAGTATGCACCTAAAACTTGTGTATTTATGATTGATCCATTAAAGATTAAAGAAGTTATTGGTAAAGGTGGAGAAACTATCACAAGAATTATATTAGAAGCAAGTAATGTTACTGCAGTAAACGATGTAAATGCAGTTAAAGTAGATTTAGAAGATGATGGTAGAGTTGTTATTTATCATACAGATAAAGATATAATTGAAAAAACTGCTAATATGATTAAAGATATAGTTAGAACTCCAGAAGATGGTAAAATTTATAATGCTAAAGTAGTAAAAATAATTGATTCTGGATGTTTTGTAGAATTATGGCCTGGATGTGAAGGAATGGTACATATATCTGAACTTAATACTGAAAGAGTTGAAAAAGTTACTGATATTGTAAAAGAGGGCGATGAAATTATAGTTAAATGT
>CANRAQ010000040.1 GCA_947628725.1 uncultured Bacilli bacterium
TAAATTTGTGCAAGAACATTATTAATAATTGATATTTATATATTAAATTGTTTATAAGCAAAAGTTGTAATTATCTTTCACAATCGCTCCAGTAACCAATTTGTCAGAACTTTTTCCAACATTAATATATAGAAATCAATCGAAATATTGGTTTTTTATGATAAAGAAATATTTCATCCAAAAAACAAGATAAAGTTAAACGAAAAAAGACTGTTTTCAAATTTTTATTTGTCAACAGTCTGAAAACACTATGAAGGAGTTTTCTTTTTTATAAATTAGGAAAACTATCCAATTAGGTCTAGCTTTTTAGCTATAGCATAGTAGGTAATAAATAATTGTTTATATTATTAATCAATTTTATTACAGTTAATAACTTCTTCTAAATCTTTATAAACTTTATCCACATTTTCTTTTAAACCTTCTATTGCTATTACATTCATAACTGGTTCTATATATTCATCAATTTCAAATTTAACATTATTTTTTTCATAAACATATCTTTTTCTTTTCAATATTTTTCTATTTGTTAAATTTAATATTTCTATTAAAGAATAAACAAAATCTTGATTGTCATCGTTAATAATTAAATCTTTTGACTCTTTTGATATTTTTAAATCATTATCATTCAAATTATCATCTTTAAAATTTAATATTTTTAAGACTTTATCATCATAAATATTTTCAGTAACACGGGCCATTATAGGTCCTCCATTTTTATACAATATTCGAGTTTGAAAATATTCATCTTTCTTTTCATATTTGTTTAGCATGCAATAATTCACAAAATCTTTTATATCTCTTACTTTAAAACTATATTCATATTCTTCATTCATTATTTTTCACCTTTATTAATTTCAGATTTTTTATTAAATTCATTTTCATGTTCTTTAAAAAAGTTATAATACACTAAAACATTAGATAATTCTGTCCAATCTTTAGTAGTCACAGGAACTTGATCTAAATCATAAATCTTGGCATCCATAAGTTTTAATAAAAATGGAGAATGTGTAGAAATTATAAATTGACAATTATAAAATCTAACAGAATCTTCTATAAATTTTTTTAATTTTAATTGATTTTCCGCAGATAAACTGTTTTCTGGTTCATCTAGAATATAAATACTATCTTCTTCTATTTCCCTTTCCCAAAACATAAGAGCTGATTCACCATTTGACCACTCTATAATATTATTATTCCCTAGTCGTTCTCTAACAAATCTTGACATTGACTTTCTTTTTGTTTCATAACTTGTTCTCAACTCATCATAATTATCAAATGAATTTCCATCTTTATTAAATTTATAATCTAAATACTCTTTACTTAATTTTTCTTTTTGTCTATTGACATTAGCATTGATTGAACGCACATCTAAAAGGTAATCAAAAACATCATCACTTGTTATTAACTTTATTTCAGTTGGTTCATCAAAAGACATTTCATAATCACAATTTTTAACATATAAATCAAAATATGAACCTTTATCAATTATAGACTTTCTTGAAGCTTCTAATTTTTCTGAAATGATATTTATCAATGTTGTTTTTCCTGAACCATTACCTCCATAAAAAATTGTAATTTTATCAAAATCAATATTTCTAAAAGATTTATTTGAAAATAAATGTAAGGGATAATAATTATTAAATATTCTTCTTCGCTCATCATAACAAACAATATTGTGTTCTTGAAGTTCATCTAATAAAGTAAAATTTTTTAAGTAAACCATTTTTTACCTCCTGTACCTAGTAAAATCATTAATCAATATTATACAATATTTAGGCACATTTTTCTATATTCACTTGAAATAATCAATATAATTTATTATGTTAATTTAATATATTGAGAATATAAAATTTCAAATATAAGTAAAGTCATTACTCCATTGGCAAATCTGCCTAAATAGCTACAAATATTATTCTATAATCTCAATTGATTTCCCATGTTTTTTATCAAAAATTCATATTCATTAGATTTTTCTAATATAAATTTAGAAGGTTTTCCTATATTTAATTTTCATAATATTTTTTTCGAAATTTTATAAATTTTTACATATATAACATAAAATATCATCATACCAAAAGTTCTAAGTATTAAATCATCAATATCTAAAACTCCAACTTTAAATACATATTGGAATAATTCTATTAATAAATTTATTCCAAATGATAATATGAAATTAAATAAAAACTTTTTAACTTTAAATAGTTCAATTATAAAATATTCTAAAGGTACAAATACTAGTAAGTTCCCAAATACATTTATAATAATTGAGTATATTGTTCCATTTTTAAATATATCGAATGTAGACTTAAAAGGAATTAGATTATAACTATCAATATTATTATATCTAGCAAATACTACCATATTAAATAATAAAATCACATAATATATAAATACTATTACATGAGAAAGTTTTAACATTTTCCTTTTGTCTTCTATTTTTTCAACATAATTATTACTATATATTCTACTACCAATTATTACAAATATAGAAGCAACAACTATAATTAATAATCTAAGAAAATAATTAACTTCTATATTTGGATCGTATTCAAATCTTAAATAAAATAAGAAAGACAATATAGATAATATATAAAAGAAAATAGTTAATTTAAACTGAAAGTTATATTTGTTTGCTTTAGTTATTTCATTATACTCAATTAATTGTTCCACTTCATTTTTACTTTTCTTGTTTTCTCCATTTAATAATTCTGATACATCTATATTAAGTTCCTTTGATAATGGAAGAAGTAAAGATATATCTGGGGTTCCTTTTCCTGTTTCCCATCTTGAAATAGCTTTTTCAGTAACAAATAACTTTTTAGCTAGTTCATCTTGAGTAATTCCTAATTCTTTTCTTTTCATTTTTATAAAATTAGATATTTTATTTAGATCCATTTATATCCCCAACCAATTTACATTTATGATTATTTAAATAATTATTATACTCTTCTTGTGATGCTTCATTTTGTTCATCATAAGTTATATGTATTATACCACCAATATCTAAAATTTCATAATGTTTACCTATACTATAATGAAAACTATCCATAGCGCCTGCTGAATAAGAATACACCTCATAATTATTATCACAAAAATAATGCATATCACCATATATATTATTCCTATTTGATTCTTCACTCATGGTTACTCTAATACCAAAGCAGAAAGCGAAAAAAAATAGTGATGGCAAAAAGAACATAGATAGTATAGATATAATAAGAGCAAGTATAATTATAAATACTTTCATAAACTTATTATCATCAATTAATCCAAAAGCAACTAATGCAATTATATTAGAAAAACTGAAAAAAAATTGAGGTATATTTTTAGAAAATAACCATGTAAAAAAATAAATAATACAAACAGCTTCCTTATATTTAATATCTTTTCTAAAAACAATCAATATAATTAAATTTATTATAATCAAAATAAACATTATTATTTGATAAAGTAATCCGCTTATTTTTAATGAACTTAATCCAATATTATAGATCAAGTATAGTACCAACATAATAAATGCATAATAATTCATTAAAATTTTTTTCATAAAAATCACTTCTTCCTAAAAAAAGAATATTATAGATTTTAAAAAAAGTCACCCTATGAATCATAGGATTAAAAAAGAATGATTTTACCATTCTTCTTAAATATTACTTTATCATTTTTTGTTATTATCAGTTACATCGACTATAATTTTTGGATTCTTTTCAATCAAATAATCACTAATATCTCTATAATCTTCACCAACCAAGGCTGTAGTAGAAATTAATATTTTAAAACCATTACCATTAACTATAATATGTAAGAGTTCTTGAGAATAACTATGTTTACCTAATTCTACATAACTATCTTTATATATTCTTTCTATTTCAGAATATTCAAATGAATAGATTTCTTTATTTTGTTTAATTATCATATAATTATCAGTTAAAAAATAATACCTATTATTCCAATAATCAATGTTACCAATTTTATCTAAAAGATTATTATCTATTAAATACCTTTTAATTTTTACTAAAGTTAAAAGTGTACCTATTCGTTCTGCAATTCTTAATATCATTAATGTACCAATAAATATAATATGATAATAAAAATTATGCTTAATACCAATATATAAAGATATAATAAGTAAAATAATAGTAATGCATACATATACCATTATATCTGCTCTACCAATATCTATGTATTCATCTATGGTTAGTTTTTTATTTCCTTTTTTCTTCGTTTCTTTTCTTAATTTACTAGAATCATATTCTGAATTATCAAAAGCTAATAAAGGCCATAAAACTGATGGAATAAGCATCATTAAAACACAATACGAATCATTTTTATTAAATACCTTAGCCATATTATAAAAAAGCGTAAAAATAAATACTACATTCACTATTGGAACAAATAATAGTAAAGACCACCATGCAGAGCCTAATACATCTTTTGACAAACAACCAATATTGTAAAAAGGTATTAATGAAATCCAACCTTTATTTCTTGTTTTTCTTAATGTTCCCCACATACTAATAATAGAAATAAATAATAGAACATATAATGAATACCCTACAATTTTCATTCCTTTAAAACTGATTTCATATTGATAATTTAAATCTTTAAATATATTTCTAACATCTTCCCTATATTGTTTATCAGCTGAAGCATATAAGACTGAATTATCATTATATACTATTTCCTTGTAATAATCACCACTTGTATTATATTCATAGTATTCGAAAAACAAATTAATTGAAACACTATTTTTCCCAGTAACATTTGTATTATTATAAATAACATCTTTTTTCCATTTAGAGAAGAAATCCAAAAGTACATCTCTATTATTGAATGTTGAATAACTAATTAAATAAGGGCAAGTATCTTTATCTGTAATTAAATAGTCTGTCATTCCTGGATATTCTCTTTTTTCTTGTAAGTTAGTTACATGACAACCTTTTTCTTCCATATATTTAGTAAAATAATTTTTATCAATTTTATCAGGAAGTTTAGCACTAAACATCATAACAAATCCAATTATAAATAATAAAGCAATAGCACAATTATTAATAATTGTAAAAATTAAACTAAACAAAGCATTCTTGCTTTTCATAAGGCACCTCACATTGAAAATAATCATACTTAATTTATTATCTAAAAATTTTTAAAAGTTTTTTCTAAATTTTCTAAAGCTAATTTTAATTTTTCTCTAGATAATGCAACATTTAATCTTTGAAATCCACTTCCATTTTCTCCAAATTTTTTTCCACTATCTAACCATAATTTTGCTTTATTCAATAATAATTCATCTAACACATCATTAGATAAATTAAGTTCATTAAAATCAAGCCATAAAAGGTATGTCCCTTCTGGATATATTAATTTTATTTTTGGTAGTTTTTCGTTAAGAAAAATATTAACATATTTTATGTTTTCTAATATATATTTTTTTACCTCACATAACCATTTTTGACCATTTTCATATGCTGATTCACATGCTACCAAGCCCATTATATTTATCAAACTATATCCTGTATTCCATAATTCCCTTTGAAATTTTTTTCTTATTTCTTGATTAGGAATAAATATATTAGAAACCTGCAATCCCGCCAAATTGAAAGTTTTAGTTGGTGATGTGCAGAGAATTATATGATCCTGATAATCATAATATTTTAATAAGCAAGTATGATTACCATTCCATACAAAATCACAATGAATTTCATCACTTACAATAAAAACATTATATTTTTTACATATTTCTATTATTTTATCTAATTCATTTTTAGTCCAAACTCTACCTATTGGATTATGTGGAGAACATAATAAAAATAATTTTATATTATATTGTCTAATTTTATTTTCAAAGTCATCAAAATCAATTTCATAATGTCCATGTTTCAATACTAAATCACTACTAATGATTTTCCTTTTATTGTCTAAAACTGTTTTTGAAAATGTATAATATACTGGATTATTTATTAAAACATAGTCATTTTCTTCAGTAAGTATTTTAATAGAATTTGCTAATGCAACTCCAACAACGGGAGTTATAACAAGCCATTCTTGTTTTAACTCGACATTAAAATTACTTTGATACCATTTTTTTATTGCATTAAAATACTTTTCATCAATTTTTGAATAACCAAATATTCCATGATCTATCCTTTTATGCAGAGCATTTAATATTTCTTCACTACACTTAAAATCCATATCTGCAACCCACATAGGCAATACATCGTCTGGTTTATTCTTTGAAGATTTAAAATCATACTTTAAACTATTTGTACCATATCTATCAATCTCATTATCAAAATTCATATATAACCTCACTATCAACTTAACTAATTGTTATGCCTAATCAGTTATTTATACTTTCAAAATATTTTTCAACATCTTCATTGGTCATATCAGTATATGTATCTAATATTCCTTTTTTTATAACATCACAATATTCTTTACTTGGAGCTTCTAGGTCCTCTCGCTTATGGGATGACGTAAATGTAAATATTGGCAAGTTCTCATAATCCCCAACATATATAATTGCATCGTATGACTTTGAACCACATTCTTGTTTTAAAATTCCTTGAAATTGATTCATTTTTAGTTTATATATTTTACCATAACTTTTTCCTACATTTTCATAATCTAAAAATGCAACCCCTCCATTCCATCTAGTACTGTGCTTTGCAAAATAGATAGGACAATTAAAAATATATGGTTTTGACTCTAATGGTTTAGATTTGTCAACACATCCATCTACATGTCCAAATTTACCATTTTTATCTCCATTTATATAAATCATTAATCTATCTATATTGATGTTAGATCCATAACATGCATACCAAACATAATCATCTTCTTTATATTTATCTATATATTCAATACTTATCTTTTTCATTTTAAATTACTCCAATCTTCTTACATTTATTATTTTTTCAATTTAAATATGTTTTTCAAACTAATAAAATTTATTATGTATTATACTAATTTTTTCTTTACCCTAAATATTTTAAAAATAATCAATTTGAATCTATATATTTTTATTATAACACATAATTTTAGTTATTAGTTATTTATCAACTTAATTAATATTCAGAAATATTTTTTTAATGTTTTTGGATTTTCTAGTTATAATAATAAATATATAAAATTAACTAAAAAACATAATTAATGTAAAAACTATAAAGAATTAAATTTAGTAATTTGAATTATAAAACCCCAATTCATTTTTAAATTGAATTGAGGTTTAATTTACAAAATAAATTTTTTACTATTTTAGTTTTTCTATAACTATAGTCACTATTGGATTTGCAAAAAACGATTCAGTTACCAAATTATTAGAATTTGGACTTAATAAATGAATAGTATCTTGAGCGGTGTTTATTAATTCAAATGCATCATTATCAAGAACAGTAGTAACTATTCCATGTGCATTAATTCTAACAACTGGTTCTTGATAATCCCAAGTAGCTCCTCCAACATAAATTGTTGTTTCACCTACTTTTCTTAATCCAACACCTACAACATCATTTTTTCCAGGATATATAGTGGAACTAGACGAATATACCTCTACCATAAAATCTACACGATAAACTCCACCTTCTTTAAAAATAATAGTATTGTCACTTAAAGTAAAATTATTGTTCATATCATATATTTTGGTATCTATCGGTATTCTAGCATTAGATTCAACAGCAATTCCATAAGCATCTAATTCATCATTAGCCGTCATAAAGAATGCAGATGGTACTTCTAAAGGACCTGGATCACCTTTAGGCCCTGGCATTCCAGGATAACCCATATCTCCTGGAAGTCCTTGTGGTCCCCTTTCTCCCTGTTCTCCTTTTGGTCCTCTTTCTCCTCTAGGTCCTGCAGGTCCAGGTTCACCCATATCTCCTTTATCACCTTTTGGACCTTGTGGTCCTGGATCTCCTTTAATTCCTTGAATACCTTGTGGACCTACTGGTCCTTGTATACCTTGTTCTCCTTGTAACCCAGTTTCTCCTTGTAGTCCTTGTTCTCCCTTTGGACCTTGAATACCAGGAGGACCTTGTTCTCCTTTTGGTCCTTGCTGTCCTTGTTCACCTCGTGGACCTTGTATTCCTCTTTCGCCTGGATCTCCTTTTGGACCTTTTATCTCACCTACATTATTCCATTTACTGTCATCTTCACTCCATACATATAAATTAGATCCTACTAAATAAGACTGTCCAGGCTTCCCTATTGGGAATTCCCTTTCTAGTTCACTAAAATTATCAAATGAACCTAGTATTGTAACACTTGTTCCAGGTGCACCTGCTGGACCTATTGGTCCCCTTTCACCCTGTGGACCCATTGGACCAATATCACCTTGGGGACCTCTCGGACCTTCTATTCCAGGTGGGCCTTGCATTCCTTGTATTCCAATTTCTCCTTGGGGACCCATATCCCCCTGCGGACCAGGTATACCTTGTGGCCCTATTTCACCTGGTATACCCTGAATACCTTGAATTCCAATTTCACCAACAGGACCTGTTGGGCCCATATCTCCCTTTGGACCTTTAATTGTTCCAACATCTAACCAACCATCATCTGTCCATACATATAAATCATTTTCAACTATATAACCTTGTCCTAAATCCCCAGTTGGATAGCGTTGTTCTAATTCTTCTACAGTTTGAAAACTTCCTAATATGTTTAATGCAGGTCCTATTGGACCTGTTGGACCTGTTGGGCCAATAATTGCTCCCATACATTGTGGTTTATATTTTTTATCATTTTCTATTTTTTTTAATGCTTTCTCATATAAATCCATTTAATCACCTATCTTATTGTATTCACTATTTTAAATGTTAATTAATTGCTTTTTATTAGAATAAAGATAAGTATGCAAAAAATAATTAATATAAACATTAATGAATAATATTAAATTATTTAAATATTGCTCTTATATTATTTTGTGCTTTCTTATCAATTTGAAATTTTTTTAAATATGTGCTACAATATCATGCAATTAAGGGGGAAAATTATGGAAAGTAATGTTGTTAAATTATTAGAAAATACAAAAT
>CANRAQ010000041.1 GCA_947628725.1 uncultured Bacilli bacterium
CTTCTCCTATCATCCACTACCATAATATCAAAAAAAAAAAAATGCAAGTATTTTTTTCAAAAATTTTTAAATTCTTGCATTTTTTAATTTAATGGAGCAATGACAATGCGGAATGAATAGCCATCGTAGCTACTATTACCATTGTAGGTGCTGAAGCCGAACACGCCCGCACTGGCAGCAAAGTTGTAGTCACCACCACGACCGAACCAAGGGAAACTAGAATAAACAAAGTACGCATAATCTCCATACCATCCTACTGTCTCACCTAGCGCATGTCCTTTGCATTCATTATCTTTATCTGTATTTGTACATGCATCGTAAGAATCTACTGTATATTTATCATAATATTTTGTATTATTTACAAACCATGTTGTATCAAAACCCGAACTACCTGGTGTGTCATTGTAGTTACCCATTACTCTTTCCCATGCTCCTCCACTCATATCATATATTCCATATATTGTTCCTGTTGTACTTGCTCCTGTTCCTTTTAATTCTACATCATATATGTATTGTGGATTTGTTCTAGAAGATTGACTTGGTGTTCCATTACTACTTCCTGTTACATATGAACTTGATTTATTTTGATATATTTCTTTATCTGCTCCTTGATATGCTGGATTTCCATATTTTCCATATTTACTTTGAGAGAGATATGCTACTGCTCCCCACTCTCTATTTTTCATCATATGGCTATCACCTAATATAAGTGTATTAAACTTTGTGGCTGTATCAAATTGATTACTTATAGTTTGATATCTCAATGATGACACATTTGGTAGTATATATGGGTCTTGATTAGCATTATCACAATTAGTAGTGCTCGCAGTTTTATAACATGCACTATTTTTATCTGCACTTGTTTCAAATTTTCCTACCCATATCCCACTTAGTTCATATTCTCCAAATGTAAATGCGGGATGTACTGTATAACCATCTGTTGCGCTTGTTCCTTTTCCACTTATAAAGTTTACTGATATCTCTTGTTCTTTCTCTCCCATTTTATATTCATATCTTGGTATCCATACAAACATTGCTTTTACATCTGTTTCTAAGTTAAGTTTATCCCCTTCTTGTTTCTTCTTTCCACTATCTGTTAATATTACTGCATTTGCCCAATTATATTTTTCATAGTCATACCACTCTTCTGATATATCTGCTATAACCCATGAGTTATCTTTATATAGTACTGGTGTTAATCCTGATAATTCTGGAGTGTTTGCTCCACTATTATCTTTATACTCTTTATTATTTTTACAATATCCTAATCTAGAATCTACTACCATTCCTTTATTTAGTTTTATATCTCCTGTACATGGTCTTTCTCCATTTACTTCTATTTTTATTTCTTTATCATCACATACTATATTTCCATCTATATTTACCTTACATGTACTTGGATTTAAACTTCCTTCTATATTTTCTTTTAATATAGTTTGTTCTACTGCAGTTAAATATAAATCTTTACTTATTTCTCTTGATTTTTCTTTTGTATCTCTTATTATATTTATTATTATTGGTACTGCTATTAAGGCTATTATGGCTAGTATTACTATTACTGCTAAAAGTTCTATTAATGTGAATGCTTTTTTATTCATATATATCTACTTCTCCTATCGTTCACTACCATAATATCAAAAAAAAAAAAATGCAAGTGTTTTTTGAAATTTTATTAAAATTTTATAAAAGCACAAAAAAAATATCTATTTAACTGTTATAAATAGGTATTTTTATTTCGGTTTTAGTTCCTGTATTTATTTCTGATTCATATTTTAATGATCCATGGTGTGCCTCTATTATTTCATAAATTAATGATACACCTAAACCACTACCTCTAGCCTTAGTAGTAAAAAATGGTGTTCTAATTCTTTCTAATGTTTGTTTATCCATTCCTATTCCATTATCATCTATGATTAATATACATTTATTCTTTTTTACCTTAGTAATTATCTCTATTACCCCTATTTTTCCTTTCGGTATAGCTTCAATGCTATTTTTTATTAAATTCATTATAACTTGACTAAGTCTATTATAATCTCCATTTATATATATTTCATCATCTACTAAAGATAATTTTACATTAATATTATTTTCTTTTAAAAGTGGATCCATTTTTTCTATTGTTTCTTCTATTAACATATTAAAATCCATTATATCTAAATCTAAACTATTTTTATTTATAAGTAAGAAGTCTTGTAAAAGTGATAATAATCTTTCTATCTCTGATTTAATTATAGGTATAAACTTTTCTACTTGTTTACTATCTTTTACATTTAACATATCTAAATAACCTTTACATACTGCAATTGGATTTTTAATTTCATGTGTAATTTTAAAAAGTGATAATCTTATTTGCTTTTCTTTTTGTAATTCTTTGAAAGTAAGATGTCCTTTTAATATATTTTCACCTTGCATATACATTATACAGAATATAACTGTCATAAATACATAACTAATTATTATTAATACTGTTTTATACATATCAAAATTACTATAATTAAATTTATATACCCATATTAAATATATAATACTACTAATAAATATAAAGATTTTTGTAAATAATGAATTTGATAAATTAAATTTTCTTTTGAATGCGTATATTAATAATGATATTAAATATGTTAAAGATAGAAAATCTATATAATTAAAGTAATTTCTATAGCAAAGTATTATTAGAAATCCTATTACATTTGCAAGTACATAATAATCCATTAAATATGCGAATGCAGTAATTGAATTTAGTACCAATATAGATACTAATTTTGTTTTATCTATACCAAATTTATACACTAAGAAAAATGATGTAATAATAGCTAAATTAAGATATATTCCCTTAGCTTTGTCATCCATATTCTTATTTGTAGATAAATATAATTGATATATCAATATAGGAAAGTATAATAATATAACATCTAAAAATACAATTTGAAACAAATCCATAACATCACCAATATAATGATACTATATTTTTTTGTCGATAAATGTCGAAAAATGAAAAAAAGTGACGAAATATCACTTTAACTCATTAATATACTTCTTTAATTGTTTAGCATCTTTACCTAAAATAATTTTTAATTGATTTTCAATTTCTACTATTCCTTGGGCTCCCATTTTTTGAATTCCTTCTTTATTGGCCTTTGAAACATCATTTAAATTAACTATAAATCTAGATTTATTAAATTGATAATCTATGATATTATTTTTTCCTCCTAGTAGCATTATAAGTTTATTTGCCTCTAATTTAAAATCTTTTTTCTTCGATCTAACAATTGCAACTGCAATTATTAAACAAATTAAAATTATTATTAAATATCTTATTTCCACATTTATCACCTATTTAATTATACTATATTTTAAAAAAAATTAAAACTACTATATGTTTTATTGTATAAATTCTAAAAAAAGTGTAAGATAATAATGGTGGTTAAATGAAAACTATATCCAAATTTAAAGTAGATATTTTTATTTTATTATGCCTATTGTTATTTGCAGCTATAAGTATTATTACTGTAGGTAGTGCGGAAAGATTACTTCCTGATAGTAACAATTTAGTTATAAGGCAAATAATTTGGTATATAATTGGAATAATACTCATACTTATAATTATGTTTATTGGCAATGATTTTTTGCTCAAAAATGCATGGATTTTATATATAATTGGAATAATATCTTTAATTTTAGTATTATTTTTCGGTGCCACTATAAATGATGCAAGATGTTGGTTTAAAATTAAAGGTATAGGTAATGTTCAACCTAGTGAATTTATGAAAATTATACTGATAATAGTGCTCGCTAGAATGATTAACGATTTTAATAAAAAATATAATAGTCCAACAGTATTTCAAGAATTTAAATTTTTACTTAAAGTAATATTAGTTGTAGGAATACCTTCTATATTAACATTTTTAGAGCCTGATACAGGTGTAGTATTAATATATTTATTAATAACATTTGTAATGTTATTTGTTTCTGGTATTAGATATAGATGGTTTATAATAGTAATTAGTTTATTCGTAGGATTAGTAGGAACTATATTAGGATTATATATATTTAATAATAATTTATTTATTAAAATATTTGGATCATCTTTCTTTTTAAGAATAGATAGATTATTAGATTGGAAAAGTGGTAGCGGTTATCAACTAGAAAATGGTATCACATCTATTGGTAGTGGCGGACTAACTGGATATGGGCTAAATAATACACCAATATATTTTCCAGAACCTCAAACAGACTTCATTTTTGCAGTATTTTCAAATAACTTTGGATTCATAGGTTCACTACTACTTATAGGACTTATAACATTTTTCGATTTAAGATTAGTTAAAATAGCAGTTGAAAGTCAAAAAAATATAAATAAATATATGATAAGTGGTATTATAGGTATGCTTATATATCAACAATTTCAGAATATAGGTATGACTATTGGTATTTTACCTATAACAGGTATTACATTACCATTTATAAGTTATGGTGGATCTAGTCTTTTAAGTTATATGATAATGGCTGGAATAATATTAAATATAACCAATGAAGCAATAAAATATAGAAACTAAAAAGATAACAATTTCGTTATCTTTTTCTTATATTTTTTCAATCTTTATATAAGTTTTATGATCATTGATGTCTACTTCTTCAGGTAGATTATTTTCTTTAATTAATTCTACTGAAAGTGTTTCATTTTTTATAAAGTCTTCAAACTTATCTATTGCATCGTTTACATCCTCATCTGCATCATAATATAGTTTGATTCTATCTACTATATTTAATTGTGTAGTCTTTCTTAAGTTTTGTACTTTAGATACAAGTTCACGAGCAAGACCTTCTAATATCAAATCTCTTGTAAGTTCAGTATTTAGAATAATAAACTTATTATTTTCCATACCTACATTAAATCCTTCTTTAGATTCTATTCTTATGTCGACCATTTCTTTATTAATTTCTAATTTATCACCACAAAAATCTACTTCTATAGGTTGTTCATTTATTAATAATTTTATATTTTCATCAGAAAGTGTTGATAAAAGTTGTTGATAATCTTTCATTTTTGGTCCGAACATTGATCCACAGACTTTAAAATTTGGTTTTACTGTAAAGTTCATATATTCTGATAAGTCATTTACAAATGTAACCTTTTTTACATTTAACTCTTCAGATATTAAATTAACTAAATCACCTAATATATTTTTATATTTACCATCTATTAAGCATTCACTTATTGGTTGACGAACTTTAATTTTAGTCTCTTCTCTTACATATCTTCCTGTTGAAATTAAATCTCTAACTAAATCCATTTTTTCTTCGATTTTTTCATTTATTAGTGACTCATCATATTTAGGGAAATCTTCTAAATGAACAGAATCTTTTTTAGTTAATTTTTTATAAATTTCTTCAGTTGTAAATGGAATTATTGGTGCGCATAATTTACATAATCCTATAAGTACTTCATAAGTAGTTTTGTAAACTGCTTTTTTAGAGTTGTCAAGTTCACTACTCCAAAATCTATTTCTATTTCTTCTAATATACCAATTTGATAAATCATCTGATACAAATGTAGTTATACGCTTAACAACTTCATTTAAATCATATTTATCATAATATAAAGTACAATCCTTTAAAAGTTTATTATATTTAGATATTAACCATTTATCTATTTCTTCTCTATCCTCATATTTTACATTACATTCATCTATTTTAATTCCATCAGTATTGGCATACATTTGGAAAAATGAATAAGTATTTTTTAATGGATTAAAGAATTTTGAATGTACTTCTTTTAATCCTTCTTCATCAAATTTAAGTGGTGTCCATGTTGGTGAAACATATGCCAAATACCATCTTACTGTATCTGCTCCATACTTTTCAATTATTGTAAATGGTTCAACTGCATTACCCTTACTCTTATGCATTTTATGACCATATTTATCAAGTAATAATTCATTTACTAATACATTTTTATATGGACTTTTTCCAGTTACAAATGTTCCTATTACTATTAATGAATAGAACCATCCTCTAGTTTGATCTATTCCCTCTGCTATAAAATCTGCAGGATATTGTGATTCCCATAGTTCCTTATTTTCAAATGGATAATGGTATTGACTAAATGGCATTGAACCTGAATCAAACCAACAATCTATAACTTCTGGAACTCTAGCCATATTTTTACCACATTTTTCGCATTTAATATGTATATCATCTACATATGGTCTATGTAAATCTATTGTCTTTGGATCTATCTTTTCTATAGCTTTAGTTGCTAATTCATCACGAGAACCTATCATTTCCATATGACCACATTCACATCTCCAAAGTGGAAGAGGTGTACCCCAATATCTATTTCTTGATATTGCCCAATCGTTCATATTTTCAAGCCAATTACCAAATCTTTTTTCACCTACATAAGAAGGATACCAATTAATCTTTTTATTTTCTTCTATTATTTTATCTTTTAATTTAGTAACTTCTAAATAATAACTTGGTCTAGAATAATATACAAGAGGTGAATCACATCTCCAACAATGTGGATAATCATGTTTTATTTTTTGTTTTTTGAATAGTTTATCATTTTCTTTTAACCATTTGATTACCTCTAGATCAGCATCAAATATATTCATACCCTTCCATAATCCATCAGTATAAGTTGCATCTTCACCAACTGGATTAACATAAGGTAATTTATATTTTTTACCTACTTTAGAGTCGTCCTCACCAAAAGCAGGTGCGATATGAACTATACCTGTACCATCAGACATAGTTACATAATTATCACATGTTACAAAGAATGCTTTTCCTTTAATATCTATACTTGGAATTAATTGTTCATATTCGACATATTCTAAATCTTTTCCTTTATATGTTTCAATTATTTTGCATTCATCACCTAATACTTGATTTACAAGTGCTTTTGCCAATATAAATTTATATCCCATTGATTCTACTTTAACATACTCTTCATCAGGATTTACACATAGGGCTACATTGGAAATAAGTGTCCATGGTGTTGTTGTCCATACTAAAAAGTATGCATCTTCTTTACACAATTTAAATGGAACAATTACTGTATTAGCATCAATTTCCTTATATCCTTGAGCAACTTCGTGTGATGCAAGTCCTGTACCACATCTTGGGCACCATGGCATTATTTTTACACCTTCGTAAAATAATTGTTCATCAAAGAATTTTTTTAATATCCACCATTCAGTTTCAATATAATTATTATCGTATGTTATATATCTATTATCTAAATCGATAAATTGACCCATTTCATCCGTTAATTTTCTAAATGCGGCTTCATTATCCCATACTGTTTCTTTACAAAGTTTATTAAATTCCTTAATTCCATATTTTTCAATATCAGTTTTACCAGTAAAACCTAATTTTTTTTCTACTGCTACTTCTACTGGTAACCCATGTGTATCCCATCCAACTTTTCTAAGTACACGGTTACCTTTCATTGTTTGATATTTACAAAATGTATCCTTTAAAAACTTTGAAACCATATGATGTAATCCAGGCATACCGTTTGCAGTAGCAGGTCCATCATAAAAAACCCAATTATTTTTTCCATTTCTATTTTCTATCGTTTTATTTAAAATATCTTCTTTTTTCCAATCTTTTAATATATCTAATTCTGTTTCATGTACACTTTTTTTACTTAATTCTTCAAAATTCATATTAACCTCCTATAAAAATAAAAAAACTATTATAAATTAGGGGCGAGTCTAAACCCGTGGTACCACCCTATTTCATAATAGTATTATGCACTTAAATTTATAACGCTAATTACACGTTTTAACCTTATCCGTTAAAAATATCCAGAGTGATCTATATAATACATATTTTATCTAATTTCACCAAACATAGACTCTCTTAAAAATATTATATTATACCGTCTCTTTCACTTACTTTAAAATTCTACTTTTTCTATATCATCAACAAGTGATAATTGAGTTTCTATTAAACCTCTTAATTTTCGTTTGAATATGTTTATGTTTCTTCTTAACATTTCGGCTTCCATTTCAGTTTTTTCAGCCTTAAGTAGTGACTCATTTACTATTCTACTAGCATTTCTTTTAGCATCTTCTAATATAATTTCGCTTTCTTTATGAGCAGCAGATTTCATTTGATCAGTAGTTCTTTGTGCCATAACTATAGCCCTATTTAAAGTTCCTTCCATTCTTTCATAATGTGAAAGTTTTTCTTTTAAAGATGGAACTGATGCTACTAACTTTTCTAATTCCTCAATTTTTTTATCCCTAACTTCAATTTCCTTATTTTTAATCTTATTATCTTCTATCATTCTTTCAACTTGTTTAATAATTTGATCTAAAAATCTATCTACTTCTTCAGGGGTATAATTTTTAAACGTCCTACTTTTATTATCCATAAGCATCCCTCAAACGTTGTGTTACATATAATAACACACTTAAATTATTTTTTCAAGTGTTTTTTACCACTCTACATCTTCTTCAGATTCTTTAGTTTTTTCTGTTTCATCAGTTATTTTTCCTTGTACATTAATATTATTTGGTGTACATAAGAAAATACCACTACCTATTTTTTGGATATTACCCTTTATTGCATATATAGTTCCACTTAAAAAATCCATAATTCTTTTGGCTTGTTCACTAGTAACTCTTTTAAGATTTACAACAACTGTATTTCTTTTTTTCAAATGATCAGCTATTTGTTGTGCTTCAGAGTATGCACGTGGTTCAAGTAAAATCATTTTAGAACTACCATCTTCGCTAACAGCATCTTCAGCCTTTATATCATAATACTCATTAGAGCCTCCTGCTTGCATATCCTCTTTATCATTAAATAGTCCTTTTATAAAACCCATATAGGTCCCTCCAATTCTAACGTCTACCATTACCATTCTAACACATAATTAATAAAAATGAAATATATTTTAATTATTTTTTTTGTCAAAGTATGTAATTATAAGGCTAAAATTAAT
>CANRAQ010000042.1 GCA_947628725.1 uncultured Bacilli bacterium
TTCTTTACTATTCCTCTATCGAATGTTATAGTTCCATCTGTTGGTTTTTCCCCATCTACTTCTACTACTAATTCTTCTCCATCACAAAGTAGATTTCCATTACTTTGTACTTCACATGTTGTAGGATTAAAATCTTCACTTATATTTTTTCTTGCTATTGCTTGTTCTACTGCATCTAAATATAGTTCTCCCTTTCTTAAACTACTTGATTCTTTTGTACCATTTATTATATTTATTATAATTGGTACTGCTATTAAGGCTATTATGGCTAATATTACTATTACTGCTAATAACTCTATCAATGTAAAACCTTTCTTATTCATATATCCTTACTCCTTTCGTATTTTACATTACCATTATAATATCAAAAAAAAATGCAAGCATTTTTTGAAAATTTATTAAAAATTTTTACATATAAAATAAAAAAAGGCTTTTTGCCTTATTTAACGAATGGTATAATTGCCATATGTCTAGCATATTTTACTTGAGTTGCTATATATCTTTGATGTTTAGCGCAAGCACCAGTAATTCTTCTTGGTAATATTTTACCTTTATCAGCACTTACATATTTTTTTATAACTTCAGCATTTTTATAGTCAACATCTTTTCCTGCACACATTTGACAAACTTTTTTCTTTTTTCTATAAAATTCTGCCATATTTATCCTCCTATTAATCTAGGAAATTATCATCTATGGAAATACTATCACCAAATTCTGCAAAAGGATCATCTTCTAAATTTACTTCATTTGTATTTGAAGATGGTTCTTGTTGATAATCATATGGTGTTGATTGAACAGCTTGTGATCTACTATTTTTGCTTTCTAGGAATTCAAAATTATCTAGAGCAACATCCATAGTATATCTCTTATTTCCATCTTTATCATCATAACTTCCTGTTTGTAATCTTCCTTCAATTCCAATTAAACTACCTTTATCAAAATATTTTGATACAGTTTCAGCTTGTTTACGCCATGCGACTACATTTATAAAATCTGCATCTCTTTTTCCTTCAGCATTTGTAAAATTTCTATTTACTGCTACTGTAAATCTAGTATATGCAGTATTTTGTGGTGTATAGCGTAATTCTGGCTTTGCAGTTAATCTTCCTACTAATACTACTTTATTCATAACTCACCTCTTAGTCTTCTTTATTTATTATTATATGTCTTATAATATCGTTACTTATTAAAGCTAAACGATCAAATTCTTTTACAGATTTGTCACTAGAAGCTTCAAGTTCAATAACAAAATAGTATCCACTCTTATAAGTATTATTTCCAACTTTAATGTCATAAGCTAATGTTTTTTGTCCCCAAGCATCGACATTTGTTACTTTAGCTCCATTAGTCTCTAAAGTTTTTTGAAAATTAGATGCAACTTTCTTAATTTCATCTTCACTTAATGTAGGTCTTACTATGAACATAATTTCATAATTTCTCATTTTCTACACCTCCTTATGGTCTTTGGTTCTTTCGAACAAGGAGTAAAATTACTCGCTTTTCGTTACGATTATATCAAACTTTTTTTTGTTTGTAAACACTTATATTATATTTTAACTTTTAATGTACACAATATTAATGGTGATAAAATGTACTATTTAAATTATTTTATTATTTTTTCAATAATTGGATATTTAATTGAAACTGTATTAAAAGTAAATATATATAGTGGAATATTTATGGGATTTTTTACTCCTATATATGGAATAGGCACTATTATTATATTGTTAATATATAAATTTATTAACAAAAAAAGGTTAAGTAAATTAACCAAATATACATTGTTATTTTTACTTTGTTCTATATCTTTATCTTTAGTTGAACTTATAGGTGGAATTCTTATAAAACTTGTATTTAAAACTGAACTTTGGAATTATACCTACCAAAAGTTAGATATATTCACATATACATCGGTTGAAATGGCTCTTTTATGGGGATTATCAAGTTTGTTATTTATATTGTTTATTAAGCCAATATTTGATTTATTTATATTAAAAATTCCAAAAATAATAATATATATTTTGCTAGGACTATTTTTAAGTTTTGCATTTATTAGTTTAGCAACTAGAACTACTATATTTAATTTTTTTAAACATTGAATCTGAAATAGCAGATATCTCCATCTTGCATTAAATAATCTTTTCCTTCTAATCTAACTTTTCCTGCTTCTTTTACTGATTTTTCATTTCCATATTTTTCTAAATCGCTATAACTCATTACTTCTGCTTTTATAAATCCTTTTTCAAAATCAGTATGTATTATTCCAGCGCATTTTGGGGCTTTCATACCGCTTTTAAAAGTCCATGCTCTACACTCATCTTCCCCTGCAGTAAAGAATGTCTTTAAGCCTAATAAATCATATGAAGCATTTATTAGTTTATTAATTCCACTTTCTTCTATACCTAGTTCGTTTAAGAACTCTTTTTTTTCATCATCTTGCATATCTGATAAATCCGATTCTACTTTAGCGCATATTGTAACTACTTGTGCTTTATCTTTTAATGCATATTCCTTTACCATATCTACATATTTATTATCTTTAGTCAATAAATCATCTTCTGAAACATTTGCTACATATATTATAGGTTTATTTGTAAGAAGATTAAATGATTTTATATAGGCTTCTTCATTTTCATCTAATTCAATTCTTCTTATAGGTATATTTTTTTCTAAAGCAGACTTTAATTTTATCAATATTTGTGCTTCTTCTTGTACTTGTTTATCCTTTGATAAAGTTGCTTTTTTGCCTATTTTGTTAAGTCTATTTTCAACTATTTCTAAATCTGACAATATAAGTTCTACTTCTATTATTTCTATATCTCTTATAGGATCTACATTATTTTCTACATGTATTATGTTATCGTTTTCAAAGCATCTAACTACTTCACATATAGCATCTACTTCTCTTATATGTGATAAGAATTTATTTCCTAATCCTTCACCTAAAGATGCTCCTCTAACTAAACCTGCTATATCTGTAAATTCAAATGTAGTTGGAACTAAACTTTTTGGTTTATATAGATTATTTAAAAAATCTAATCTTTTATCTGGAACTACGACCATACCAACATTTGGATCTATAGTTGCGAAAGGATAATTAGCAGATAATATATTTTGTTTTGTTATTGCGTTAAATAAAGTACTTTTACCTACATTAGGTAATCCTACTATTCCTGCAGTTAAACTCATTTTATAACACTCCTTTTCATAATAGTTTACTATGCTTTTTTAAAAATTACAATAATATAAATAAAAATTTCTTAAACAAAAATACCACTTTCGTGGTATCCCCTTTTAATTCTAAAATAGAACTACTCAATATAATCTATCATGATTACAATTTAATTATAAATGAGTAGTTTTTTTTATACAATACTTTAGTAAAGTATTTTACAAATACTTTTACAAAATGTGTAAAAATGTGTAAATTATAGTGATATACTAGAGCCTATACCTATAGGAATTCCTATTAAGTACCATCCTAATATAATTACCAACCATGCTAAAGCAAGTAATCCTAATGTAGGCATTATTTTTTTCATTACACTAAATATACTTTCGTCTGAATTTTTTTCATATTTATATATGAATCCTACTGTAACTATTAGGTATATATATATTGGTGAAAGTAGTTTTCCTACTGAATCTGCTGCAAGAAATATTGTCTGTGTAAATGTAGGACTTATATTTGCTCTCATTAATAATGGTACATATATTGGTGATATTAATTCCCACTTGGCTAATGATGAAGGAATAAATACCGAAATTATTATTATTGTTACAAAGGCTAATAATACGAGTACAACTCCTGAAATATTCGTTGAACCCACAAAATCTATTAAATTTGTAGATATGACAGTTGAAAAATTAGACCAATCTATCATTTCATATATTATAGATATAAAAAATAATAATACAAATATATATCCTGTTCCTTCAAAAGATTTAGTTAATATTTTACTATAATTACCATTAGGTTTTATATTTCTTGAAATTATACCATATACAAATCCACATACTACTAATATTCCTACTATTAGGACTAATAAGCCTTGGCTAAGTAATGATCCATCTCCAAATAGTTTTCCTATATATGTAGGTTCTGTTTTTGATAATAACATACCTGAATGTGGCAATCCTGGAATTATGCAATAGATGAATAAACAAATTAACGCTATAAATACTATAGTTGTAATTTTCAATGCTTTTTTAGAAGTGTTTAAATTATCTGTTTCTTCATTTCTTGAATATTTTTTGCCTAATATTTCAAGCGCTATTGTACCTACTACAGTTAATATAATAGTAGATGATACAAGAACAAATATATTTGATAATAATTCATAATTATAATTAGGAATTATACTTTGTGCGGCTAATTCAGTCATATTTCCAAGTTGATATGCTTGATAATTATATATTAATCCTGTTCCATAACCTATTGTTATTCCAACAAACATAGTTATTACACCTAAACTAGAATTTTTACCTATATATTTATAAAATATTCCTGAAATAGGTAATAGTAATGCATAACTATAGTCACCTATAATTGTGGAAATTATACCAACAAATAGAACTATCATAGTTATATATTTTGATTTTAATTTTTTAAATGGTGTAAATATGTGTTTTAAAAGTCCACTTGCTTCCATAATAGATACGGCTATTAATGATACTATTATTAAAACTAAAGGTTCCAATGTTTGAAAATGAGCAAGTGTATTATTTAGTAAGTATTTTATTCCTTCCTTACTAAAAATATTGTTTATGACCATTAATGTTGTTTCAAAAGTTCCTGCTTCTGTTTTATATCCACTAAAACCTATTAAATGTAAAATTAAACATAATACAGAAATTACTATAGCCATTATTATTATTTCAATTACTGGCCCATATGGTTTTCTTTTTAATTTCACAATAATCCTCCTAATACTCTAATACTTTTTTTAATTTTTTATTAAATTCTATCCTTGGTAGCATAATAAATCTATTACAGTTGATACACCTTATTTTAATATCTGCACCAACTCTAACAACTTCCCACTCATTTGTTCCACATGGGTGATTTTTTTTCATTACTACAATACTACCTAATTTATAATCTTTATTCATTATGAATCACCAACTGACTATAAGGAATCGTAATATTATTTTTATTAAATTCTAAAACTACTTTTTCTTTTATTTTTCTTTCTAAATCAAACTGTTCTTCATAATTAGATACTACTTTTAATCTAAATTTAATAGAACTGCTAGCAAGTTCTTGTATTCCAAGACAACTCATTTCTTTTAAATTATACTCTTTTTTTAATTCTACACATAATTCATCGAGTATCTCTTTAACTTTCTTTATATCTGATTCATATGCTACATCTAAATCTATTAATAAATTTGCTTTTGATATACTATAGTTAATTATCTCTGAAATATTTCTATTTGAAATAATTTTTATTTCACCAGTTGGGGCTTTTAATTTTGTTGTTCTAAGATTAGAAGATAGTACTTCTCCTTTAAAACCATTTATTGTAACCCAATCTCCTATAGAATATTCTCCTTCAAATATTATCAATATTCCTACTATTAAATCTTTTAATAAATCTTGTAGTGCCAATCCTGCTACTAAACCTGCTACACCAAAAGATGCAACTAATGACTTAGTATCTATTCCATAAGTTTCTAAAATAATTATTATACCAAGTAAAGCTACAATAAATTTTATAATATTATTTATTAAATTAACTATAGTTTTCTTTTTACCATCAGTAGAATTTTTCTTTAAATTAAAGATTTTACTAACTATTTTTTTAGATATTTTACATATTGCTAAACATATAATAATTGTTACTACTGGTACTATATATTCTCTTTTTAATAATTCTTTCATACTATTCCTTTACATTTAAAACTTCAAGTATTCTATTTAAATCTGCAACATTTGTAAAAGATATTTCTATTTTTTTATCTTTGATTTTTACTTTTGTATCTAATTTATCTCTAAGCATATCTTCTACATATTTATATTGGTTATTTGACTCTTTAGCGCGTCTTTCAATTTTTACTTTTTTTGCTGAAGATTCAGTTTCTTGTTCTAGATTTCTTACTGGTATTTTCTTTTCAACTATATCTTTTGCCATGCTTATTATTTTTTCATCATCTTCTAGTTTGCTTAATACTCTTGCATGACCCATACTTAATTCATTGTTTGCTACCATATCCTGAACTTCTTTTGGTAGTCGTAATAAACCTATTATATTTGTTATATAACTTCTACTTTTACCTACTTTTTTAGATAATTCATCTTGTGTTAAATTTAACTTATCTATCATAGATTTATAAGCTAAAGCTTCCTCGATTGAACTTAAATTTTCTCTTTGTAAATTTTCTAGTAAAGCTATTTCCATCATCTGTTCATCATTAAGATTTCTTATAATTGCTGGAATCTTTGTAAGCCCTGCCATTTTACTTGCTCTAACTCTACGCTCTCCTGCAATTATTTCATATCCTTTTATACTTTTCTTTACTATTATAGGTTGAAATACACCATGTTCTTTAATTGAATTTGCTAAATCTGATAAAGATTCATCATTGAATTTTTTTCGTGGTTGATATGGATTAACTCTTAATTCATCTATATTTATATCTATAATTTCTTCATTTGTAGAATTTTCGTATACTGCTTTTTCAAAACTACTTAAATCTAAATTTTCAGTATTAAATAATTGTTCTAATCCTTTACCTAAAGCTCTTTTTTTAGTTTCCATTTCTTTCAATCACCTCTTTAGCTAAATTTATATATGCTTCTGTTCCTCTACTCTTTGGATCATAAGCATGTATAGGTTTACCATGACTTGGTGCTTCTGATAGTCTAACAAGTCTTGGTATTATAGTATCATATACTTTCTCCTTGAAATAACTTTTTATTTCTTCTACTACTTCTAAGCCTAAATTAGTTCTATTATCTAACATTGTAAGCAATACACCCTCTATATCCAAACTAGGATTTAATTTCTTTTGGGCTATCATTATAGAATTTAGTAACTGCATTATTCCTTCAAGTGCGAAGAATTCACATTGAACAGGTATTATTACTGAATTAGCCGCAACTAGTGCATTTGTAGTAATTAATCCTAAAGAAGGTGGGCAATCCAAAATAATATAATCAAATAAATTAGAAACAGTATCTAAATATTTTTTTAATTGTAATTGAGGTACAAAACCAGGATTTAATCTTGACATTTCCATAAGTTCCATATCTATTCCTGCTAAATTTATTGATGCAGGTATCAAATATAAATTTTTAAAATTAGTCTTAACTACAACTTTTTTTATATCAGTTTTGTCTATTAAAAGTTCATATAAACTGCTTTGTAATTGTCCTTTATTTACACCTACACCTGTAGTACTGTTACCCTGTGGATCTAAATCTACAAGCAATGTTTTCTTTCCTAAAAGTCCTAGGGATGCTGCTAAATTTATACTAGAAGTAGTTTTTCCTACTCCTCCCTTTTGATTAACGAACGCTATTATCTTTCCCATTTTTTCACCTTTTTCACTTTTCTTTTATATATATAATAGTTTATCATATTTTAATAAATAAATCTATCCTTACTTATAAAATATAAATTGAAATATTTTTTAAAATATATATACCATAAAGTTAATAAACAATAACAAATAACATAAAATTTAATGGTGATGTAATGAAGAAAGTTTTAATATTATTTGGAGGAAATTCTTATGAACATGAAATTTCTTGTAAATCTGTTAATTTCATAATAGAGAATATAGATACAAAATTATTTAATTATGAAGTAGTTGGAATAGACTACAACAATGATTGGTTTTTAGTTAACAGCAATGTTATAGATAATAATTGGAAGAATAATATAAAAGAAAAAGTAAATAATATTATTAGTTATTTAAAAGGATTTGATATAGTTTTCCCTATTATTCATGGTAGTTATGGTGAAGATGGTAAATTACAAAGTTTATTTGAAATAGCTAAAGTAAAATATGTTGGATGTGACTCTTTTAGCAGTATTATCTGTTATGATAAATTATTAACTAAATTAATTCTTGAAAAATATGATATTCCTCAAGTACCATATGTAATTTATAATAAAGATAATATTGATAAAGTTAGTTTTCCATCTATAGTAAAGCCTTGCAAATGTGGATCTTCTATAGGTATTTCAGTTGTTAGAGATAAAAAAGAATTAAAAAATTCTATTAAAGAAGCATTAAAATATGATAACAATATTGTAATTGAAAAATATATAGAAAATAGAAAAGAATTAGAATGTGCGGTTATAGAAAAAAATAATAAATTAATAATATCTGATATTGGTGAAATTGGGGATGGTTGTGAATGGTATGATTACGATTCTAAATACATAAAAGAAATTAAAACTAAAATATCTGATATAAATAAAAAAATTAAAAAGGATATTATTAATTATTCTAAAGAAATATTTCAAATATTAAATTGTAAAGGTTTAAGTAGAATTGATTTTATTTACGATATTGATAATAAAAAACTATATTTTAATGAAATTAATACAATGCCAGGATTTACTGATATAAGTATGTATCCTAAATTAATTATGGATAAAGGGTTCAAAAAAAGAGAGATAATTACTACTCTATTAGATTGTTAGACTATTTGTCTACTAGAATTTTAAGTAACTTATGAGAGAATTAAGTTGGTGATAATATGGTAGTACGCAAAAAATCTGATATTTATAATATTATTGGAAAAAATATTAAAAAATACAGAGTAAAAAAGGGTTTAAAGCAAAGAGAATTGGCTGAAAAATTATATTTAAGTGATAGTTTTATAGCAAAACTTGAATCTGTAACTCATCAAACTATTTCAATTGATACTTTAGAAGAGATTGCAGATGTACTTGATTGTGATATCAGAGATTTCTTCGACAAAAACATTTAAAAAAATG
>CANRAQ010000043.1 GCA_947628725.1 uncultured Bacilli bacterium
TCTACTTCTCCTATCATTCACTACCATAATATCAAAAAAAAAAAAAAATGCAAGCATTTTTTGAAAAAATTTTAAAAATTTATAAAAATATCAATGCAAACAAAAAAGACCGAAGTCTTTTATATACATTCTACATAAGTATCTGGTAAACATCTTAAAACACAGCAGCAATTTAAATTCATTGTAAAGAATGAGTTAGTTGCTACATATGGATAAATAGATGTTGTATCAGGATTTTCTGCTAAAACTCTGAATGTTGCACAGCAACCATCTATTTTTTCTACTCTAAATACACTAGAACATGTAGTTCCTGGTTCACCACATACTACATTTTCTCTTGTAGTTGGCATGCTCCATGGAGTTCCATTACCACAGCAAGTATATAATATAACTGGTCTTGTATTGCATCCTAAAGTTGTTGTTCCACATCCAAGGAATCCTCTATCACAAGTTTCTAAACATGTGTCACCACAACAATTAGCATTTTGTTGAAGTACATTTATAACAGTTAAAATTTCTGCTATACAACGACAACTTTCTGTATCGTTATTATTATTACACATATATATTCCACCCTTTCATTATTTCTATAATAATGTATTCTAACCAATTAAAAAGGTGTAAATTAATACCCAATTTTAGATAATTATATTAATTTCTTGATTAATTTTATTTTTTTTTGTACAATTAAATTAGTGAAGAAGGTAAATTATGGATGATTGTATTAAAGAAAGAGAAGAATATACAATTTGTGAAAAAGGCAACAAAAAAATAACTGTTAGGCAGTTACAATTAGAAATACTTACTATAATGGATGAAATCCATAGAGTATGTGTAAAAAATAACATAAAATATGGATTAATTGCAGGAAGTGCGCTTGGCATTGTAAATTACAAAGGATTTATTCCTTGGGATGATGACATTGATATATGTGTTGAAAGAAAAGATTGGAAAAGGTTTATAGAAGCCCTAGATAAAGATTTAGATAGTAATTTTTATTATCAATGTTTTGAAAAGGATAAAAAATATAATACTATCATGGGTCCAACTATGAAAATAAGAAAAAGAAATACATATATAAAGGAAGTAAACTTCCTATTAAAAAACAGATGTAAATCAGGCGATGGAATATTTGTAGATGTTATAATATATGATAATATCTGTGAAAATAAATTCATCGATGAATTATCTAGAACAGTAGTAAAAATTGTTATGCCTTTCATAGTTCTTTTAGATAATCTACATTTAAATCCTGTTTTATTAAAAAAATTTGTAGTATGGTTTGCGAATAAGTATTCAAGATTAAATGAAAATAGTAAATTAATGAGTCAACCTATTTCAGTTCCATGGGAAAAATTTATGCATGAACCCGTATTTTTAAAAAAAGATATATTACCTTTTAAATTATATGATTTTGAAGGAAGAAAATATTATTCATATAATAATATAGAAAAAATATTAAAAGAATGGTACGGTCCTAACTGTTTAAAAAAATGGGATGGAAAAAAATGGGTAGAAACATTACCTATAGAAAAGAGAAAACCAAAACATACTGTAGAATTAAATTTGAATGGTGAAAAGCCTATATATGAAAGAAAAACTAATTAAATATTTATTAATATTAAGTTTATTATTTATTATATTATCAATTATATTATTTAACGACATAAGTTTTGGTTTTCTAGGAATTGGTATAATACTTATTGGTATAATACTGTTATTTTTAATCAATCGCTAAACATGTGATTGATTTTTTTTGATATAATAATTCCTATAAATAATAAAATAAAAGATATTATTAAATCTATAAAAGTATAAAATGAATTTATACATTTAATAAACATTAATACTATTGTAGATATACTAAATCCAAGTATTATATTATAAGTTTTAGATTTATAATTAGTAAATAAGAATTTTACTAATTTAACTGTACTAACTATACCTAATGCCATACCTATTAAAAATGGTATTAATATTTTTAAATTATATGGAAGTAAATAGAAATTTAATAAATTAGAAAAAGCATCCATAACTATATCATATGCACCTAACATCATCAAAGTTGCTGTACCACTTATACCCGGTATTACCATAGTTAATGCATCTATAAATCCTATAAATATAAAATATATGAAATTTAAAAATTTATTTGTTATATCAAATTGATTATCTACATTTATAATTCCTAATATAGTAACTATAATAAACGATATAAATATAATGTTATAGTATTTTTTATCCATATTTTCTTTTATGTCATCAAATCCACCAATTATAAGTCCTATAAAGAAAAACATAGTAATTAAATAATGACTATTTAGGCAATTTAAAATTATATTACTAAAAAATATTATAGATATTATTACACCTATAGATATTTTAAATAAGAATTTAAAATTTTGTTTTGGATACTTAAAGAAATTGCTTATAGAATCTATTAATCTTTGATATATACCCATAGAAATTGCAAGCATACTACCACTTACTCCAGGAATTATTTTACCTATACCGATAATTATTCCTTTTAATATAAGCATACAATCACCAATAAATTATATTATTTTCCTACATTAAAATAACCATTTTCAACATATTTTGTTTCATTTACTACTATAAAGGCCCTATTGTCATACTTTCTTATTAATTTCTTTAATTTTTCAAGTGATTGATCTCTTATTTGTATATATAGCATATATTTTTTATTATTATTTCCTTTTACTTCTATAGAAGTTACGCCATATCCTTCTTCTCTTATTTTATCTACTATCTTATCATTTAAGGAAGAAAGTACAACTTGAACTTCTAAATTTGATCTTATAAATCTTTTTGATATTTTTCCTCCTAAATAAGTACCTACTGAAAATCCCATTGCATATGAAAAAACTATCCATACACTATTATTAGTTGTGTTTAATGCTTCTTTTACTACTAAAAACCATACTGTTATTTCTACTATACCTATTAAAGCCGCTATAATATCTTTACCTTTTACTGTATTAATAGTTCTAAAAGTACCTAAAGATACATCTATCAATCTAGCAAAAAATATTTTTAAACACATTAAAAATAGTTCCATTTTATCACCAATATTATTATAAGGAAATGTGATAAAAGTATACAAAAAAAGTGTTTGAAACACTTTATAATCTTGATAATTTATCTAATATTTTTTCACTACCTACATAGGTTTTTTCTATTTTACCATCTTTAATTTTAAATAAAACTTCATCGTTTACTACAAGTTTACTTAAATCATCTGTTATATTTAATTTATCACTATCATAAAAATTTTTATTTAATGCATCATCTAAATCAACATAATATATATTTAATGCATCTTCTTTAGATTCATAGTTTTCTATATAACTATTATATAATCCTTGGTAATCCATATCACTATATATTTCTTTATATAGACTCTTTTTAGTTGCTAAAACATAATATTCACTTTGTTTTCTATTTAAAAGTTGACCCATAGTTATTTTATTTGTTTCAGTTTCAGTATGTGTATTATTTAAATTATTATTAGGTTTTACAAAAATAGTAGTTATAAAGTAAAATAATACAAATATTGCGCATACTATTAACACAGTGATTATAACTTGTTTTATTGAATATTCATCTTGAACTAATTCATTTTTTTCTTTTTCTTTTATTTTTTTTATTTTTGCTACTTTCATTCCAATCACCAAGTAATATTATAGCACATATTATTTTAGTTTTAAAGTTATTTTGCTACTGCATTAACACTAATAGATTGAGCAACTGTAAGTAGTTCATCTAATGATAATACATCTGAAATAATTGAATATTCTACACCATCACTAATCCAAGATACATAAGAATCTGTAACAGAGCCTACTGTATCTAGTATTAAATAAGGATCTCCATATACATAGTTCGTAGATTCATTATCATCTAATGTTTCTTGTACTACTGTAAATGCAGATTCACCTGAAAAAGTTAATATTACTCTTTCACCAGAATTTGTTTCAACTACATCTTGACCTGTCAAATATGTATCTACAGGAACATACATAGGATAAACTATATCTTCAATTTTTGATGTAGTTTGTTTTTCTTCTGTTTGGTTACTATTTTCTTCTTGATTATCTAATTCTTTATTTTCTTCATTTGGTGTAG
Source organism: uncultured Bacilli bacterium (assembly GCA_947628725.1). Classification (GTDB taxonomy): domain Bacteria; phylum Bacillota_I; class Bacilli_A; order RF39; family UBA660; genus UMGS1613. The sequence goes on from CANRAQ010000043.1 coordinate 4,147, forward strand.
TTATTTGATATTTTTTAGCATCAAAATAATCTTTTTCAAATTTACAATTATATTCTATGTTAATAATATTTAAAGACATTTTTACAGAATCTGAACTATCTAATATTTCAACTTTAGTAATATTATTTTCTTTATCAACATAAACTTTTTGTTTTGCATAGTCTTTTTCAGTAGAATAACTAACATTACTAGTTATAGTATATCCTGAATCTGTACTTTCTACCTTATTATCTTTATCGTTAGTAATATCTTTCATTATTGGTTGCAATAAATAAATCTGTGAATTATTGTATGGCCAATCACTTTGAAACTTAAAACTTTTATTTAATGAAGGTGTAAGTACATAGACTCCTTCATCGTTTTTAAGTATTATTTGTTCGTGTTCATTATTTTTATTTATTAAATCTACTTTAAATAAATTATCTGATTTGTATGATGAATCTACATCATAAGTATATTTTTCTTCATTTCTATATATGTCTAATGTAGCAGTTAAATGATATGACTTTGAATTATTTATTTTATTATTTAGTTCTTTAACAATATCCTTCGAACCTAATTTACCACATCCACACATAAAAAATAAAACTCCTAAAAATATAAAAATTTTTTTCATCTTTCACCTCATTTTTCACTTAATTATATGGATGAATTTAACAAATATGAATAATTTTAAAATATATGTAAAAAATAAAAAATGATAGAAAGGATGAATTTATGGAAGGATTACAAAAGACATGTTTAGTTTTCACAATAATAGGAGCAATCGTATGGGGTTTAATTGGATTTTTCAACTTTAACCTTGTAGAATGGTTATTTGGAGACTCAATTTTATCTAGAATTGTTTATATTGTTGTAGGAATATGTGGTCTAATTAATATTGGTATATTATTTAACCATTTTGAATCAAAATAACATCTCGATTGAGATGTTATTTTGGTTATTATCTAGTTATTTCTACAGTTGCCTCTGTTCTTTTTGCTTTATATGTTGCAAGTGGATTAGATCCTTTAACAATTACTTGTTTAGTATATGTACCTTCTGTTAAATTCTTAAGATCTACATATGCAGTAATATCAGACTCATTTATTGATGAAAGTACTGAACTTGCACCTTGAACTTCAACAACTATAAATCCATTATCATCATTTATTGGTTGAGCACTTAAACCTTCTGCCAAATTTATTCCAGTAAGTGGGATATTAAATCTAACAGGTTCTGATGATGCATTTGTAACTGTTAATGATATATTTACAAAATTATCACTAATAGTTTTTACACCTGCAGGTTTTTTTAGTTCTACTTTAAATGTTTCATCATCACTAATTTTAGATATATCAACTACTACATCTAAACTTGTAATTGCCTCTAATGACTCACTATCACCATATATAGTAACATTACTTGGACTAAAGTTATAACTGCTTAATGCTTTTCCAGTTGGTAATGTTCCTGATGGTACAAAATTAAGTGGAACTTTCTTACTTGGAGATGATAATTCAACTTGTGCGGATACATTTTCTGGAACGAATTCTACATCTACAACATTTCCATCACTATCATAAGCCTTTAATGTTACTTCATCTATTATTTGTGTTCCTGTAGTTTTACCTGATACATGACTTACATCTACTAAAGCCTTAACACTAGCAACTTGTTTTACTTTGTATTCTGCTCCTCTTATAGTTACTTCATCTATTTCTTTATATTCTTTATCATCTTCACCAGATTTAACTACAAGTTTAACATCATTTACGCTTAATGTAGAACTTAATTTATCCTCGTTTACAACATCATATGAAAGTGTCTTTGTATCTGAAATTTTATCATATATTATTACAGTTGCTACACTTGGATTAACACTATATTCTATACCTGATTTTCCTTGCTTATATTCTATTTTAACTTTATGAGTTCCAGGAGTAAGTCCTGTTAAATCTATTGTAACATTATCACCAGATGATTGTTTAGCTATATATAAATCTGCTTTTTTACCAATAAGTGTTACATCTACTGTCTCTGGTAGACCTTCTACAACATATTGTTCATCATGATATATTACATTTACTTTTTGATCTTTTAATACTTCTGCAGATTGATTAGAAAAATTCAATATTTTTTGATCTACTACTATAAATACTGCTATAGAAATAAATAAAGATATGAATAATAAAGTACTCTGCTTTGATAACCATGTTTCAAATTTTTTATTTGGAACACTAAACTTTTTAGTAATTTTAAATACTAATCTAGTTATAGGCATTATAATATATCTATCGAAAAAGTTGAATATTCTTTTTAGGAAATTAGTTTTCTTCTTCATTAGTATTTTCCTCCTCTTCTTCGATGATTATTGACTTTTTAGGGCTTAATTCTTCTAAAAGCATAACCCTAACTTCTTCTGGTGTTAAATTATAATGTAATTCCCCACCTATAGCCATTGATAATCTTCCAGTCTCTTCAGAAACTATTAATGAAATACAATCTGTTATTTCAGTTATTCCTAATGCTGCTCTATGTCTAGTTCCAAGTCTTTTAATGACTTTAGAATTGTCACTAGTTGGGAATACTGATCTAGCACATGTTATTTTATCCCCTTGAATAATTACACCACCATCATGCAATGGGTTGTTTGGGAAAAATATAGACATCAATAATTCACTAGAAATATCTGCATATATCTTTTTAGATTTTTGTATATAATCATTTAAACTGTTATCTCTTTCAATAACTATTAACGCACCAGTTCTAGTTTTTCTAAGTGAATCCATTGCAGTAACTATTTCGTATACAAGTCTTTCCCTTTCATCTACTGTAAGTACCTTATGTCTGCCTAATAGTTGACTTCTACCTAATTGTTCAAGTACATTTCTAATTTCAGGTTGAAATATAACTATAACAGCTAAAATTCCCCATTCAATAACATAGTCAAGTAAAAATCCTATTGTGGTTAAATTAAACCAATCACTAAAAATTTTAAGTAAGAAAATAAATATTATACCTTTAAATATTAAAACCATTTTAACATTTTTACTTAAACTTTTTAATACATAATAGACAACTAGCCAAACTAGTAAAACATCTATTACATTTTTAATAAAATTAACGACAGAATCAAAAGTCATTTTATTCACCTCATTACTTTTACAAGTATAACATATTTTTTCAAAAAAATAAATCTATACATTTGTTGTGATAATATTTTAGAAAAATAATACCAAATATTATATTAATTTATAAATATATTACTTAAAGAGTTAAAAAAAGAGAACTATCTTTAGTCCCCCTATATTAATTTATTTGATTTACCAACACTATTTAAGATTTAACCATTTTTTCATACTTTTTGCTTGCTCACCTTTTAATTCAGCTATTTGGTTGTCTGTAAATGGTACATTTCCTTCAATATAACCATAATATGAACCTTTTGTTTGAAGTGATTCTGTTGGATATATTTCACCTTCAGACCAATCATCTCTATATAAAGAATCTTTTGAAATTTTAAAAGTTAAGTAAGTTGATAATTTATTAGCCTTATTAACTTTCTTATTTAATTCATTAATGTTATATATAGTAGGAGTTATTAAACGAATAATATCATCTTTTAAAATATTTCCATTTTCATCTAATTGTATATCAAGTTCTTTCATTAAATCTTGAATAGATTGAGAATCCCTATTTCCTATTTTTTCTATAATATTTAATAGTAAAAGTACTTTATTTCTTATAATATTCGTATATCTCTTAAAATATTCTAATGTATAAGGTTCAAAACAATATTGTTGCGCTTTTAAACTATCAATAACTTCTTGCGAGGAAATTTTAACTTCTTCACGCGTCCATTCAAAAACAGTTTTCTTTCTTATAGGCTTTGGGCTGCCAATTCTTTTCTTTAGTTCAGGATCCTTTTCCTCAAATGTTTTTTCTAAATATTCTTCTATTTGTTCATTGGAAACAACAATTTGTTTATTTTTAATTCCCTTTTTAATACGATCTAATTTTTTACCTAATATATTTTCTAAAATTGTAATAACATATTTAGGATCACAATATTGAGTATTTGTGTTTTTAAAATAAGATTCAAAATTCAAGTTTTTCATTTAAAAACCCTCCCTATCTACGATTTATTATAACATATTTTTCAAAAAAATAAATTTACACATCCGTCCCGAGTTTGACAGTTGAAATAATAAAAAAACATCATTTTGCCCAGTATTTATAAGGCTTTGTGATGTTTTAATTT
>CANRAQ010000044.1 GCA_947628725.1 uncultured Bacilli bacterium
ATCCCTAATACAAATTTTTTATTTGGATATTCTAATGCTTCTATTAATCCATCTTCAGAATAAGCAGATACTTTTAGATTACTTACTTTTGATAAATGATAATTATGTCTACTATTTACATCTAACTTATCAAGACCTACTATTTTTTTTAGTAATGTGTTTTCAACAACATTAACTTTATGCACATATTTTTCTCCTCTTTTAAAATGATCAATATTTGTATCATTTTTTATTAAGATATCTTTAACTCCATCATTATCTACCAAACCCATAAGTTGCATACCACCACATATACATAATATAGGAATATCTAATTCTAAAGCATATTTATATATAAACTTATCATATTCATATAACTTATAAGTACCAGGAATTACTATGCCATCACACATATCTATAACTCTTTTTAGATCTTCTTTTTCATCAATAGTTAATCTATCCATATCCTTTGGTCTAGATTTTTCATATTCTACATCTTGATTAGGTAGTATAAGTATTGGTATACCTCCGCATTTTATAATACTTCTTCTAACACTTTCATAGCAGCAAATAACGCTATAATCTTCATTTGCTGAATCTGCCCTACCTACTATTCCTATTATTGGTTTTGTTACATCATTTTTCATTTGTTTTAATCCTATCTATATTTAATTTATTTATTATTTTTTTATATGCATTTTCATATAAAAATTTATTGGCATCATCTACTTTATAATGCTTAAGTAATAAATTTTTAACTTTTGTTTCCAAGTTACTATAATCAAAAATTGGAGCATTCATATAATTTATATCTATTTCTCCACAAAATTTCATATCGTCTGTAGATAGCATAACATTTTCCTTACCTACAATTTCCTCTATATGAATTATATGTTCTAAATAAAGATCTGCTTCCATATCTTTTGATAAACTTTTATCTAAAGTTACAAAATTTCTATTTGAAAATACACCTACTAATCCATCTACATCTTTAATTTCTTTAAGTTGCAAATCTGTAAGATTCCTTTCCCTATCACAAAGTTTTCTAGAATTAGAGTGACTAGCATAGCAAATTACATCTTTACCTTGTTTTTTATTTTCTTTTATAACTTCTATCATTCCATAAAATGTATTTTTATTTGCATGTGATAAATCTATTCCTATACCTAAATCTATAGCCTTATTTAAAAATTTTATTCCATCCTCTGTTAATCCCTTTTCAGTTCTATTTCCTGAACCATATTTATTTTCAGTATTCCAAACTAGTATTATAGATCTTAATCCTTCATCATATAATGATTCCAAATCATCTATAGATAAAAAGTCACATCCTTCAATACTATATACAAAATCAATATTAGGTAAATACCTTTTCAATATTCTTTTTGAAATCTTAAACATTTCCAATATAGATACATTGCTATTATAGTAATTAGGATCTAATTCCTTTTTCATCTCTTCTAAACTCATAAAGTATAAATTAGCAAATATAGCCTTCATATCATTATTTAATATTTGTTTAGAAATATCTTCTATCTTTGTATAATCATTTTTTAAATGACATACATAACATATTGAAAGTAAATCATAATGTGTATCTACCATAAAACATTTCCTTTCTATTTAGCTATTTTTCGTACATCCTGAAAGTAAAACTAATTTTTACAAATATATAAAAAGAAATGTAAATATTTTTTACATTATCTAAATAATTTGTCATTTTCTTCTTTTTTATTATTTTCATTTTGTTCTATTAAAGTATTAAGAATATCATTATATATTTTAAAATAATATCTAGAAAAATCTTTTGCGTTTCTAATATCATTTTGTTTTGATGCATATATATCTGCTATATGTAAAGCAAGTGATTCTAATTCACAATTCTCATACATTTTCATAAATACCTCCTACTTATTTATCATATATTTTTACAAATACTGTAGTATCCTTTATTTTAAAGTTTTTGCTTTTATAAAAATAATGTGCAGTGCGTCTTTGATTTCCTGAAGTAAGTTCTAAATAATCAATATCATTTTTCATTACTAATACTTCTATTTCATTAAATAAATTAGTCGCATATCCTTCTCTTCTATAATCTTTTAATACTCCTAAGTAATTAACTTTATAATATTTTTTATTTTTTATATACTCAAATCCTTCAGTAAGTGTTGCTGAGGCAACAACTTTATTATTATCCTTTATAACTAATATTATATTTTTTCTCATCATTTTTTCTATATTTTCTATAGTTGCGTCATAATCAAATATTTCTTTTATAAATTCTATATAAGAATTTATATCCTTTTTCTTTAACTTTTCTACCTTTTCCATACATACTCCTTTTTATAAATTTATTCTAATATTATTTACTCCAATATGGAAGTAATCTTCTTTCAAATTTCTTTTTTTATAATTATATATATACATTATACCATCTTTTACTTCTATTGGAAACTCATTATTAAATTTATCTTTTAATTTTGCTTTAGTAACGCCATATTTTTTAAGTAAATTATATTTACATATCATTGCTTCTTCACGTGCATTTATTATAACTTCTAAATTAGGATGTTTCTTATATCTTTTTTCATAATTTAAAATTAATCCTTTTATTTGTTTATAATTTAATTCATAAGAAAGTGTTATCTTATTTACGCCTATACTATGTAGAAAAGCTACTGAATATGAATTAAGTACATTTAATGAAAAATCTGTATCAACATCTTCATATTTATATAAACTTCCTAGTTCACCTACTAGTAATTTAGAATTTATTTCTTTTAAATGTTCATTTACTCTACTTAACTTTAATATACATTTTTTATCATCTATCTTTTTATACTCATCTATATTATCAATATATATATAATCAAATTTATCCTTATTTAAAATGTATTCATTATATGTATGTACTAAAATATTTGTATATTTCTTTTTATCATAATTTGGTAAATCTATTTTATATTTTTTCTTTACATATTTAATTTCATATAGTCTTTTTTTATTAAGTATATTTACAAATTTTCTTCTTAAATCATTTATTTTACTTACAGGTATAAATATATCATCATCACATATTATATCTAAATTATCGAATACATAAATTGTATCTCCCAATTTATTTAACTGATCTGAAATATTCTTTTCAGTTGTAGGGTTTTTTATTGCTTTTTCTATTATAAAATCACTTTCTATATTTATTTCATTTTTATTATCACTTATATAAATTTGAACTTTATTATTTCTTTTAAATATAAATTTCCCATTTATTTTAATTTTTTTATCTATGCCAATTAACTTATCTATATGGTTTAAAAATTCATAATCTGTAGTCTTAACTACTAAATCATTAGGTTTTATATTTCCTTTTAATTTTATTTTAACTATATCATCCTTTAACGCAGTTTTTACTCTTTTATCATTCTTAAATATACTTGTTACACAAGTTCCTGTATCATAATCTCCTATAATTCTAATTCCATCATTTAAATTTAAATTAGAATTAAGTTTAATTTTAACCATACCATTTTTATAACTTAATACTTTACCTAAAGGTACTCCCATATTATTAGGTCTAAATTCATTTACAAATTTATCATTATCTTCATTAAATAAGAATCCTTTTGTAAAATCTCTATTAAATATTCTTTTTAAATCATTTATATCTTCTTCTGTTATTTTTGATGTTTTATATTTTTTATAATTATCAAGCGCTCTCCTATATAAAGAAGTAACCATATAGACATATTGTGGGCTTTTCATTCTACCTTCTATTTTTATACTATCAACATTACTTTTAATTATTTCATCTATATGACTTAATGTATTCAAGTCTTTTGCACTTAATAGATATTTTTCTTTATTTACTACTTTGTCATCTATTATTAAATCATAAGGTTGTCTACAAGTTTGTGCGCAAGTTCCTCTATTTCCACTCCTATTTCCTATTAACACACTCATTAAACATTGGCCTGAATAACTCATACAAATAGCGCCATGTACAAATATTTCTATTTCAGTATTTGTATTATTTTTTATTTCATTGACTAATTGAATAGGTGTTTCACGAGCAAGAACTACTCTTTTTATTCCAAGTTTTTCACAAAATTTTACTCCTTCTAAATTATGTATGTGCATCTGTGTTGAAGCATGTATTTCTAAATTAGGATAAGTTTTTCTTACTAAATCTATCATTCCAATATCTTGCATAATTATTGCATCTACATTATTTCTATGAAGAAAATCTATATAATTTAAAAATCTTTCTACTTCAACATCATATATTAATGTATTTACAGTAACATACACTTTCACTCCATATAAGTGGCATAAATTTATTGCATATATAATCTCATCATTAGTAAAATTCCCTGCAAAACTGCGTGCACCAAAGTTGATTCCTGCTAAATAAACCGCATCACATCCGCCGTTTATGGCTGCTTTTAGACAATTAATATTTCCTACAGGTGAAAGTAATTCAGGCATATATATCACCAAATTAATTATAACATATTTTTCTATAATTTTATTCTATTAAATGCTCATCCAAATTTGTAAGTGTGTATCCTTTTGATTTTATATAAATTATTATTGTAGATAGTTCTTTTTTTAATATAGAGGTGTTTTCTAATGTAAGTAAATTATAATTATCTACATTCTTTTTTATATCTAAAAGCGGTGTTTTAGATGAAATATTATATGGTTTTACTATATAATCACCATTCGTTGTACAATTGTCTATATTTTTAGAATCATTATAGTAACAAAATACATAATTTTGCTTATGAACATTCTTAAGTACCATATCCATCCATTCGAATGAAGAATCACTATAATCATTCATAAATATTTCAACATTATGCTTTTGTTTTATAAGTTCGTTTACTAGGTTACTATTATTAGTAAACCAAACATAGTCTACAAAAAAAGTAACTTTTATATTATAGTTATTTATTATAGTTAAAATATTATCTATATTGTCACTACCCTTTAACAAAAAAATTAAACTTACCATCCTTTTTTTCTTATTTCCATTTATTATATATTTTTCTTTATTATCCTGTAAACTTACACTTGGAAATTTGTAATCGTATACATATAACTTGTCATCATAATATCCATTAATCTTCATATTTTTATAACTCTTTTTAATATTAACTTGTCTACTAGATATTCCTGGTATTATCGTATTTTCATCAATCGTTGCATCTACGCTATCTCGATTATAGTTATTCATATTTGTTTTAATATTTATCATTATATCATCCATATTATTTACAACCATAGCCGTTTTTTCTGTGATAAAAAAACTAAATGTAATTAAACTTATTAGACCTATTATTTGAAATGTTTTTTTCATAAAGTCACCTAATTAAATATATGATTTTTAAGTGCTTTTTTTACTTTAAATTAACATAAAAAAAGCAATATGATTAACATATCGCTAATTTAATTGTTTTAACTCGTCTAGGACAAATTTTCCATCTTTTCTTATTAGAACATCATCAAAATATATTTCTCCTCCACCATATTCTTTTGTTTGAATAAGTACTAAATCCCAATGGATACTAGAAATATTTCCATTATCACAATCTTCGTAACATCTTCCAGGTGTAAAGTGTAAACTACCCATTATTTTTTCATCGTTCAATATATCTCCCATAGGAAAAGTAATTTTAGGATTAAAACCTAATGAGAATTCACCTATATATCGTGCGCCATCATCTGTATTAAATATTTCTTTTAAGGTTTCTACATTTTCACTTGATGAACAATTTACTATTTGACCATCCTTAAATTCAAGACTTATATTATTAAATATATTGCCATTATATGGGCTTGGAGTATTATAAGTTATAATACCATTTACTGTATTTTTTATTGGGGCTGTATAAAGTTCTCCATCAGGTATATTTGCTGTTCCGCAGCAAGGTATTGCAGGCATCCCTTTTATACTAAAAGTAATATCAGTATTAGGTCCAACTATTCTAACTTTATCAGTTTTTTCCATTAATTCTTTCAATGGTTTCATATTTTCCATCATACTTTTATAGTCAACATTCATAACATCCATAGAGTAATCATAAAAGTCATCATATTTCATATGTGCTTTATAAGCATCTATTAATGATGGATAATTCAAAAGAACCCATCTTCTTTCATTTATTCTAATATCATCTACATCTTGTGATTTAGAACCTAATTCTTTTCTAATTTCACTTTTGATTCTATTATCTTCATATTCATTTTCTGTATAGCAGATTCTTATAAAAACATCAAAATTATCTACTTCATATTTTTTCATTTTTACCATTTCATCTATAACTTTGCTATTAGAATTTTCAATAATAAGTGAATTTAATTCATTATCTATAAGTTTTACAAAAGGAATTCCTCCATTTTTATAGATATCCTTTATTAAGCATTTAATTAAAGGATTACATTTATCACTTTCATATTGAATTAATACTCTATCATTTTCTTTTATGTCTACTGAATAGTTAACTATAGTACTACTTAATTTTTTTAATCTCTCGTCCATAATATCACCCATTTTCCCTCTTTACATATTATAACATGAAAGGAGTTTTTTATGTATAATTATACTCAAATGCCAACAAATTTTAATTATCCTGTAAATACACCTGTAAATTTTAAAAATAATGATAATAGACTTATAGGTGGTGGATTTTTAGGTCCATTCATACTTGGAGGAATTACTGGCGGATTAGTTTCACCTTTCTTCTATGGAGGATACAATAGACCATACTATAATAATTACTACTATCCACCATACTATGGACCTTATTACAGATAAAAGGCTTATAGCCTTTTTTGATTAAAAAAATCCTAATTAAGGATTTAATAAAATTTAACTAATATATTTTTAAAGCAATCTGGAAGATCACAAGTAAACTCCATATATTTATTAGTAGTTGGATGTATAAAACCTAATTGATATGCATGTAAACACTGTCCTGTTTCATCTATTATTTTTCTTTTCCCATATACTGGGTCGTTGACTACAGGATGATTTATGTAGTTCATGTGAACTCTTATTTGATGAGTTCTACCAGTTTCAAGTTGCAATTCTATTAAAGTTGCTTCCTTAAATCTTTTTATTACTCTTAAATGTGTTACTGCATTTTTACTATTCACACTAGTTACACACATTTTTTTTCTATCTTTAATATCTCTTCCTATTGGAGCATCTATAGTTGCCGTATCTTCATTGATTACTCCCCAAACAAGTGCTACATATTTTCTTGTAGTTTTTTTATTGCTTAATTCTTCAGATAATATTTCATGGGCTCTATCATTTTTTGCGACCATCAAAAGTCCTGTAGTATAGGCGTCTATTCTATGAACTATTCCAGGTCTAAATGATCCATTTAAAGTGCTTAAACTATTAGAATAATAAAGTAAAGCATTTACAAGTGTTCCATGGGTATTTCCTATTGCAGGATGAACAACCATTCCGTTAGGTTTATTTATTACTAACACATCATCATCTTCATAAACTACATCTAAAGGTATGTTTTCTGGAACTAAATCCATAGATTCTTCTTCATATTCCCCTACATATATTTTATCTCCATATTTTACAATGTAACTATTTTTTTCTGGTTTACCATTTACTAATACTGTTCCCTCTTTAATCATTTTTACAATTTTACTTCTACTAAAATCTAATTTTTCACTTAGATAAACATCTAATCTAGAACTTAGATTTTCTAATACTTCTATTTCCATACATCCTCCCTGAGCGTAGATATAACTATTAAAGCTATAGAAACTACAATACATATATCTGCAAAATTAAATATAGGAAAATTATAATTTAGAAAATTAAAACTTATATAATCTATAACATAACCGTGTATAATTCTATCAACTAGATTTCCAAAAATTCCTCCTAGCAATAAAGAATATACAAATATACTTAAACCATCTACATATTCAGAATTTTTTATAAATAGACTAATTAATATTATAGCAAGTACTCCAATCAGTATAAAAAATATTTTTCCACCTTCGAATATTCCAAATGCAGCACCCGTATTGTGTACTAATGTTATAGTTAAAAACTTTTTTATCAATATAAATGATTGATTTATTTGTAAATTGGTACTGACAACAGCTTTTATAAATTGGTCAATCATCAAAACAATAAAACCTAAAATATAAACTTTTTTTAAATTTTCTTTCATATAATCACCAACTCAAGTTACATATATTATATAATTATTAAAAGTAATCTTCAATACTTTTTTGTGTA
>CANRAQ010000045.1 GCA_947628725.1 uncultured Bacilli bacterium
GGAATAATTTATTTGATAAGGGAGAAATTATTTAAAAACTTCCATAACTTTTATCTTGACATATTACCAGATGTCTTATATATAGTTAATATAAATAGTAATAAAAATAGTAAAACACTAATAACTGATTTTATATTAGTCCTATATTTTTTTAATTTATAATTATTAGTATTCAAATTCATAGTAAGTTTATTAATTTCGTTATCAGCATAAAAAACTGTAGGTATTAATCTATATTTTAAGCCATGTTTTTTATTACCTAAATATAATTGCTTTTCTATTATTTTATCCTTTGATGTAAATATCAAATTAAAATAATATAAGTTTTTAGCAAGATAAAACGATATTTTTTCTGAATCTACATTAAACAAATTTAATATTTTTAAACTTGAATAAATAGATAAATGTAACATATAAAAATCCATATTAATATAATAATTTATTATAAATAAATACGCTACTAATGATTTATATATAAAAATAACGGTATTTTCATTTATAACAATTATATATGCTAATAAGAAAAATAACAATATTAATAAATAACTTTTAAATATTTTAACATATTCCTTTACACTTTTTTCATTTAATAAAATTAAAAATATCAATAAAACACTAACAAATAGTATCATATAATAAGACTTTGTAATAAAAAGAATTAATATAATTAAAACAGTAATTATTTTCTTTGATAATATTGTAAGATTATCTATATAATTTTTATACATTTATGTATATCTCCTTAAGTAAATCGCTTATATTATCTCTATAACGAAGTTTTATATTTTTTCTTTTTACTTCACTATAAAATTTCATTATACTTGGTTTATCTAATCTTACATATTCTAATAACTTATCATTATCAAAAAAATCATACTTATTATCTATATTTTTTACTTCATTTTCATCTATTACAAATATATTATCTGATATAGGTAATAGAAAATCAGAATTATTTGAAGTTATTAAAATTATATTATCTTTTCTTCTTTCATTTTTTAAAATCTTTATAAGACCATTTATACTTTTTTCATCTAATCCTATAGTAGGATTATCTAATATTATAATTTTATTTTTTCTTAAAAGTGTAAGGATAATTAATACTTTTCTATATTCACTTTTACTAAGTTCAGTATAATTCTTGTTTAATACATCACTATCAAGTCCTAATAACTTAATTAACTCACCCATATATTCTTCATCATAATTAGGATTACCATATTTTAAATCTTCTAATATATTTATGTTAAATAAAATATCACTATCATCTTTTAAATATGATATATTGAATTTTTCTATTTCATTATCCATTTTTATATTAAAGTTATTTGTATATAATGATTTATAAAATGTATCTTTTATTTTATCATCCTTAAATAGTAATATATTTAATTTAGTACTATCTAGTTTTAACACTAGATCTTTATTTTTAGTTACTACATCTATTTCCATATCTTATTCACCAACTCACTATAACTTGTACATGGCTTTTTTATGATGTCATATACACATAACTTGCTTGATAAATTATATATAAATGGTATATCTGAATTACATTTAATAAAAGTTTTTTCATCGTTATATCTCTCTTTTTTTGATGGTTCTTCTATAATTTTATTATCTTTAACAAATAATAAGGTATCGGCTAAATAAAAAAATCGACTATCATTAGTTATAAATAATACAGTAGTTTCTTTCATTTCCTTAATAAATTCAAAATACATATTTTTAAACTTATAATCTAATTCTTCCAAAGTATCATCTATTATTATTAATTTTGGATTATGTATTATAGTTAATATAAGTAAAAACATCTTTTTTTGTGATAAAGTAAGAGTTTTAGTATCTTTAAAAAGGATATCGTTTAATTCAAATTTATTACATATATCATATATTATTTTTTTTGAGTTACCATCTTCATATCCTAAATTACTTAAGAAAAACATTAAACTATCAAATGGTGTTTTTTTAAGTAGATAACTATAATCTGTTATTACTCCTATATTTTTAATATCAATTTCATTAAATTTTATATTTCCACTAAACTTTATATTTCCTAAAATTGCATTTACTAAAGTTGATTTACCACTACTATTTTTTCCTATTAGTATATAGAATGTTTTTTCTTTTAAATCTAAATTTAAATTTTTAAATATTTTTTTATAACTTAAATTTTCTATTTCTAATACCTTTTTCATAGAAATCACCAGTTATTTATTATATTATAGTTTGCTTTTAAAGTAAAGAAAAATAATATTTTTCTAATTTTTGGAAACACTAATCGTAGGTGAGTTTATGAAAATAGATAATAACATAGATACTATATTTGATACTATAAATAAAATGAATGGTAAAAGTAGTGATATTGTAACTCGTGTAATAGAAAAAAAGAATTATAGAATTGGATATATTTTTTTAGAAAGTGTAAGTAGTGACGACAAAATTAGTGACTTTTTAAATAAATCAATTATAAATTTAGATAAAAAAAAATTATTCGATTCATTTTATAATCAAGTTGAAAATAGTATTTATAGCAGCAACCTAAAGACTTGTGAAACATACGATGAAATGTTTTATTATCTTTCAAGTGGATTTACTATCATAGTAGTAGATAACTCCAAAAAAGCAATAGTAATTGAAACAAGAGAAAGCCTAGATAGAGGTGTAGTTGAATCTACAAGTGAAACTATAATAAGGGGTCCTAAAGACAGTTTTACAGAAAACCATAATAAAAATCTTGGATTAATAAGAAAAAGAATAAAAGATCCTAATTTATGGTATGAAGATGTAAAAGTTGGTACTAGAACAAAAACTAAAGTTACTGTTGCGTATATAAAAGATATTGTTCCAAATTATAAAGTTAAAATAATACTTGATGATTTAAAAAAAATAGATATAGATGCAATAATAGATAGTGGATATATAAGAGATTTATTAGAAAAAAAACAAAAATCTGTATTTCCAAAAGTAATAAGTACTGAAAGACCTGACCAAGTATGTACATCACTACTTAATGGTAAAATAGCAATAATAGTTGAAAATACACCATTTGTTCTTATATTACCTGCAGTACTTACAGATTTTATACATTCACCAGAGGATTATTATCAAAAGCCTCTTAATATGTCATTTTCAAGAATAGTACGCGTAATTTGTTTCTTTTTAGCCCTAATTACACCGGCACTTTATATTGCCTTAATGACATTCAACCAAGAAATAATTCCTGATCAATTACTTATATCGGTTGCAGTACAAAGAGATGGAGTTCCATTTCCAACTGCAATAGAAGTTTTACTATTCGTTTTAACATTTGAAGTACTTAGAGAAGCAGACATACACTCTCCTTCATTTTCAGGTAGCGCAATGAATGTAGTTGGTGCGTTAATACTAGGAGATGCGGCAGTTGCTGCGGGGATTGTATCACCTATAGTAATAATAGTAGTAGCGGCAACTTCAATATCTGAATTAGTATTTTACGATGTAGATATAATAGACGCTATTAGAGAATGGAGAATATTATTTATACTTGCGGCAACATTTATGGGAATAATTGGTTTTGTCTTAATGTTAATAGTATTTATAGCCAAACTTTCTAGTTTAGAATGTTTAGGAACACCTTATTTAACTCCATTCAGTCCATTAAATATTAAAAGTTTAAAAGATAGTGTTATAAAAGTTTCAACCAAAAATATGAAATATAGACCAAATTATTTGACTAAAAATACCAGAAGGATGGGTGATGCAAATGAAGAAAATAATAGTTAGTTTTTTAATTTTAATATCACTGACTGGTTGTTGGAATTATAAAGAATTAAATGATTATTCTATCGTTACAGGTATAGCAATAGATAAAAAAGATGACGAATACGAAGTAAGTGTTTTAATTTCAAATGCCGCTAAAAGTAGTGGAGATAACAACGATAATAGTCAATCACAAATCGTAGTTTATAGCGCTAAAGGTGATTCAATATTTGAAGCATTCAAAAATATTGGTTTAATTTCACCTAAAGAAATATATATTGGCAGTTTTTCAATACTTGTAGTTTCTGAAGATGTAGCGCGTAGTGGTTTAGAAAATGCAGTTGACCTATTCGTTAGATATACAAATTCTAGAAATAATTTCTATGTGGCAGTTGCCCGTGACGCTAAAGCCAAAGATACATTAAAAATAGTGACTCCATTAGCGAGTTTTCCATCACAAAATATAGCAGATAATTTAAAATCTACTACTGACTTACAAGGTACTATTGCTAAACTAAGTTTTAATGACTTACTTTCTATTTTACTTAGAAGCGGTGTTGAACCAACTATAAATTCATTAACGATAGTTGGTGATCCAGATGAAGGTGAAAAAAAAGAAAATCTAGAATCTAGTGAACCAGATGCCTATGTAAAACTTGGTAATCTTGCAATATTTAAAGAAGATAAATTAGTCGATTGGAGTACACATGATGAAAGTCTTGGAATAAATATAATAAATAATAAAATAAGTGAAATGTATCTAACTTTAAACTATGATGATGGATATGTAGTAGTAGATACTAATTCATTTTCTACTGATATAAAAGTCGAACTTAAAGATAATAAACCTGTAGTTAATATAAATACTAAAGGTGAGGCTAGAATAATAGAAGTAAGAGGTAATATAAATTTAGAAGATTCAAAAGTTATAGAAGATTTACAAAAAAAATCTAATAAAAAAATAAAAAGTCATATAAATAAAGCAATACAGTTAGCAATACAAAATAAAACAGATATTTTTGGATTCGGATTAAGATTCTATCAAAATTATCCTAAATATTATAAAAGTGTAAAAGATTCATGGAATGAAGATTTAGATAAGGTAGATTTTAATATTAAAAGCAATCTAATATTAAAAACTAAAGTTACATCTAAAAATAGTTTGGAGGAAATTCACAATGAAAAAAAAGATTACTAATTTTCAAATAGGAACCTTAAATTATTTTATAACTAGAACATTTTTAGTAGGTGTAACTTTAAATGCAATAATAAATGTAATGCATGCAGATAGTTGGATTATTCCACTTTTAAGTATAATTCCGGGTATCATATTTATACTTTTAGTAAATTATATTATGGATTATGAACCAGATTTAACTTTATCAGAAAAATTAGTTAAACTATTTAAAAATAAAATAGGATATTTAATTATAATACTATTTAGTATATTAGTATACTTTATGTGTACATTAAATTATTTAAATTTAACTAGTTTTATTAGAAGCCAATTTTTAATAAAGACTCCATTACTTGCAATATGCATCATGTTTGTACTTGCCAGTTTATATATAATAATTAAAGGCATACATACTGTATCTAGAACTAGTAATATATTATTTTATTCCAATATTGTTTTATTAACTATAAGTATTCTTGGCCTATTACAAGTAATAGATATATCTAATTTAAAGCCATTATTTACTTTTAACATGATGGACTTAACAAAAGGATTAAATGTATATTATGCATTCAATATAACACCTATAATATTACTTACAATAATACCTAAAAATGAGATAATAGATCCTAAATTAAAAAAATCTTTAATAATTTCTTATATTTTAGCATGTATAACATTATTCATAACAGTATTTTTAACAATATCAGTTTTGGGTTATGAACTATCATCACTATATGAATATGCAGAATTCAATGTATTAAAACAAGTATCAATATTTGGTCTTAATTCTAGAATAGAAAGTATATTAGTTATGCAACTACTATTTGATATATTTATAGGTAATGTACTTATGACATATTTTATAAGTGATAATATTAAAACTGTAGCAAAATGTAAAAATCCAACTATAATTTATATTATAGTTTCAATAATAATAGTAATAGGTGCCTTATTCTTATCAAGATACAATATATATTTAGATAACTTTATGGTAAATATAATTCCTATAGCCGCTACAATATTTATGACATTTATGATTGCAATTATATGTATAAAAATAAAAAGAGATAAAAAAAGTACTAATTAATCAAATTAGTATTTTTATTTTACATTATTTTACATATTAATAATATTTTATTATCTTAACACTAAATATAGAACTCCTGATATAACCATTAATATTAATACAATAAGTAATATTATTATAAATTTATTACTTTTTTTGATAGTATGATTCATACTTTTTAACTCTTCAAAGTCCCTTTGAGTAAATCCAAAACTAGATGTATAAAATGATTTATCAATTTCTAATGGTTCATCTTCAGTTTTATCTTCTGTTTTAAACTTTTCTTCTTCTATAATCTTTTTAATTGAAGATGCATCTCCAACTACAGTATCTGATTTTAATTCATCTAATAGTCCTACATCAGAATCAGTATTAGTATCTTTATTATCCACATCATCTAATTTATTTTTACTTACTATAGTATTTAATAATTCTTTTAATTCCTTTTCTTCATCATATTTTTTTTGCTTTATTCCCCTTTTATTCAAACTTCTTAAAACATCATATTGTTCTTCATCTAATTTTCTATATTTAAAATCATCTTCTTTAGATTCATTTTTCATTTTATTTATTATATCATTTATATCATAATTCTTTTCTGGTTCTTCTTTTTTTTTCATTACATATATTTCATCTTTTTCTTCAGTTCTAGGTGAAATTGATCTTAAATATTTTTGCTTTTTATAGTTTTCCCTATTTTTAAGCATTTCTTTTACTTTAGATATATCTATTTCATTAGTATTTTCTATAGTAGCAACACCTTCAATATTTGTATAACTATCTAAATCTTCTATCTGTTTATATAATTCTTGATTTTTATGACTACGACCTATATTATTTGATTTATCTTTATAATATCTATCCATTCTGCTACTCATATTATCACACTAATCTAACAAATATTAGATACCTTTCTATTTCGTTTTAATTTTTATTTACAAACATATAATTTATATATAACTACTTTGCACGACTATATATATAGTATCACATTTTTATAAATATTTAAAGACTTGATTTTTTAATATAATTTATTTATAATTTTTATAGGAGGAAAGTTATGAAGTTTAAAGTTAATAAAGATTTATGTATAGGCTGTGGAGCATGTCAAGCAACTGCTCCAGATGTTTTTGAAATTGGTGATGATGGATTTGCATTTTGCAAATTAGATGATGCTAGCAAAGATTTAATCGAAGACGCAACTGACGCTAAAGAAGGTTGTCCTACTGATGCAATAGAAGAAGTTAACGAATAAAAATTAAACAGTTCAAAATTTGAACTGTTTTTATTTTAATTTACTTTAACTCCAATATGTATGGGTCATCTTCTTTTCCTGTTCCATCTACAATCTTTACTTCAGATTTTAGATTTATGACTGGACGCACCTCGTAGAAGTAGGAGGCGTTGTAGTTGTAGTAGGGATACCCCGTACTGTTAACATCCCACACATTGCTGGAACCCCTCGAATTAGGCGACTGTGTCCAGTATTTATTACCATCATTTAAATATAACCAATTACTTGATGTACATGTTTCGTCATCATAGTCACATAAAGTTTTATTTATCATACATGCTTCACTTGCCGCATATCCATAATCACTTGGATACATTAATCCTACATATCCTTCCCATGTTGTTGGTTGATTATTATATGATGCATTTTCCCTTTCCTTTGTATATGCATCTGGTGCTTTTATTTTATTATCATCAAAGGCTCCTAAATGCCATGTTGTCTTTTCTATCATATTTTTTGCTTCACTAGTTAAATTAGTCCAATATTGTCCATCTGTTCCTGCATTTGAAACTTCACTAGGATTTAGATATGCCATTAAATCTGCAGGCCTTGTCCAATCATTTGAACCATATTCCCCACCTGTTGAATCCCATACCATTTCTCCTATAGATTCATCTTTTATCAATTTTATATGGTTATCTACATATCCTATTATTCTCCATGTTTCATTATTGAATGTTACATAGTTATTTGGTGTTTTTCCTCTATATCTTATATTACCATTTCCATCTTCAAATATTTCATCTGTATTATCTTCATCTAGTAA